>NZ_JBJGYN010000062.1:0-24602 GCF_054050015.1 Geodermatophilus sp. SYSU D01176
CCCCCCCCCCCCCGCCCCCCCCCCCCCCCCCCCCCCCCCCCCCCCCCCCCCCCCCCCCCCCCCCCCCCCCCCCCCCCCCCCCCCCCCCCCCCCCCCCCCCCCCCACCTCGGAAGGAGACCTGTCCGTGAGTGACTGGTACCGCGACTTCGCCAACTCCGGCGTCGGCACGACGATCACCAAGCAGCTGGGCCTGCCCCGCCCGGCCGTGCTGCGCCGCCACGAGCCCGGCGCGCCGCTGCTGACCGGCCCCGCCGTCGTCGGCACCGCCGGCGAGGGCCGGCTGCAGGGTCTCCTGACCACCGTGCTGCAGGACGCCGCTGTCCCCGTGCTCCCCGCGGTCGACGCCGACGGCGGGCGCCTGGCCGCCGTGCTGCTCGACGCCACCGGCGTGACCGGCCCGGCCGACCTCGCCGCGGCGCACGCCGTCCTCGCGCCGGCGGTCAAGCGGCTCGGCCCCTCCGGCCGGGTGCTGGTGGTGGCCGCCCCGCCGTCGGGCGCCGAATCCCCGGCCCAGGCCGCGGCGCGGCAGGCGCTGGAGGGCCTGGTCCGGTCGCTGGCCAAGGAGCTGCGCAACGGGGCGACGGCGAACCTGCTGCTCGTGCCCGACGGCGCCGAGGCCTCCGTGCCCGGCCCGGTGCGCTTCTTCCTCTCCGGCCGCTCGGCCTACGTCGACGGCCAGGTCGTTCCCCTGACCGCGGCCGACGTCCCGGCGGGCCAGGACGGGGACCGCCCCCTGGCAGGCGAGGTCGCCGTCGTCACCGGTGCGGCGCGCGGCATCGGCGCCGCGATCGCGCGGGTGATGGCCCGCGATGGCGCACGCGTGGTCGCCGTCGACGTCCCCGCCGCCGGCGACAAGCTCGCCGCGGTGGCCAACGAGATCGGCGGGACGGCGTTCCAGCTCGACATCACCGCAGCCGACGCGGCGCAGCGGCTGATCGCGCACCTGCGGGAGCGGCACGGCGGGGTGGACGTCGTCGTCCACAACGCCGGCATCACCCGGGACAAGCTGCTGGTCAACATGGACGCCGCCCGCTGGAACTCGGTCATGGCGGTCAACCTGCAGGCCCAGCTGGACATCACCCAGGCGCTGCTCGACAGCGAGGGGCTGCTGGGGGCCGGTGCCCGGGTGGTCTGCGTGAGCTCGCAGTCGGGCATCGCCGGCAACCGCGGGCAGACCAACTACGCGGCGTCCAAGGCCGGGGTGATCGGCATGGTCCGGGCGTGGGCGCCGGCGTTCGCCGAGCGCGGGGCGACGATCAACGCAGTCGCGCCGGGCTTCATCGTCACCGAGATGACGGCGACGATGCCGTTCGGCACCCGCGAGATCGGCTCCCGGATCAACTCGCTGCAGCAGGGCGGGCTGCCGGTCGACGTCGCCGAGACGATCGCCTGGCTGTCCCAGCCCAGCGCCGCCGGCGTGAACGGCCAGGTCGTGCGGGTGTGCGGCCAGTCCTTCCTGGGGGCGTGATGGCCCGCACCGAGCTGGAGTCGTCGCCGTCGATGGCGGCCCTGTTCGCCAAGGCCGCGGTCACCGCGCGCGGCCGCGGCGGGGACCTGCCCGACACCCGGCTGGCCCGGACCGGCGTCCGGGTCGAGGCCGCCGCCCTGGCCGGCTACGACCGGGTCTGCGGGTTCCCGCTGGCCGACACGCTCCCCGTCACGTACCCGCACGTGCTGACCTTCCCGCTGCAGCTGGCGCTGATGAGCGACCGGTCGTTCCCGCTCGCGCTGCCCGGTCTGGTGCACGTGCGCAACCGGATCGAGGCGCTGCGCCCGGTGCGGGCCGACGAGGCGCTGGACCTGGAGGTGTGGGCCGAGCGGTTCGCGCGGCACCCCCGCGGGGCGACCGTCGACCTGCGCGCGTCGGTGTGGGTCGAGGGCGCCGAGGTGTGGCGCTCGCGCTCGGCCTACCTGTCGCGCGGGGCCAGGGCGCCCGAGGCCGCGCCGGAGTCCGACCTCTCGGTGTCCGTCGGGGACCTGCCGCGTCCCGTCGCCACCTGGCGGGTCCCGGACGACGCCGGACGCCGCTACGCGGGGGTCTCCGGCGACGTGAACCCGATCCACCTGTCCGGGCTCACCGCCAAGGCGTTCGGCTTCAAGCGGGCCATCGCGCACGGCATGTGGGTCAAGGCCCGGGCGCTCGCGGCGCTGTCGGGGCGGCTGCCCGAGGCCATGGCCGTCGACGTGGTGTTCAAGAAGCCGCTGTTCCTGCCGTCGACGGTGCGGTTGGCCACGGCTCGCGCCGAGGGAGGCTGGGACCTCGCCGTCCGCAACGCGACGTCCGGTGCCGACCACCTGCTGGGGACGGTCCGCCCGTTCTGACCGGGCCGGGGTGGCGGCGGTGTGGCGGCCCCGGTGAGGTGGGCCCGTGGAGCACACGGACCCGACCGAGCACCCGCGGCCGCTGCTGCGCCGGCCCTGGACCTCGCTGGACGGTGAGTGGGAGTTCGCCGCCGACCCCGACCTGGCCGGCACGGTCGGCGGCATCGCGTTCGACCGGACCATCCGGGTCCCCTACGCCCCGGAGACCCCGGCGAGCGGTGTGCACTGGACCGGCCCGCTCCACCGCGCCTGGTACCGCCGCCGGCTGCCCGGCCGCGCCGGCGACCGGCGCACCGTCCTCCACCTCGGCGCCGTCGACCGCGTGTGCGACGTCTGGGTCGGCGGCGCGCACGTCGCCTCCCACGAGGGCGGCTACACGCCGTTCAGCGTCGACGTCACCGACCACCTGGGGGACGACGGCGCCGAGCTGGTGGTCCGCGCCGATGACGACCCGCTGGACCTCGAGGCGCCGCGCGGCAAGCAGGACTGGCGCGACGAGCCGCACGCGATCTGGTACCCGCGCACGACCGGCATCTGGCGCACCGCCTGGCTGGAGCAGGTCGCGCCGCGGCACATCGCCGACGTCCAGTGGCGCGGGGACCCACGCCGGATGCGGGTCGACGTCCGCGTGCAGCTCGCCGTCCCCGTTCGCGGTGCCGGGTTGCACCTGCGGCTGCGGGCGGGCGGGCGGCTGCTGGTCGACGACGCGGTGCGCGTGGACGGCGCCGTCGTCGAGCGCACCGTGCAGGTGGGGGACGGCGGCATCGACGACCGCTGGGGCGTGCTGTGGACCCCCGGGCCGGACCCGGTGCTGCTGGACGCCGAGCTGGCCCTGGTCGCCGACGACGGCGAGGTGCTCGACGAGGTCGAGAGCTACACCGCACTGCGCTCGGTCGAGGTCGGCGACGGGCGCCTGCTGGTCAACGACCGGCCGGTGCCGCTGCGGCTGGTGCTCGACCAGGGTTACTGGCCCGAAACCGGCGCCACCCCGCCCGACGTCGCGGCGCTGCGGCGGGACCTGGAGCTCACCCGGGCGCTCGGCTTCACCGGGGCCCGCAAGCACCAGAAGACCGAGGACCCGCGGTACCTCGCCCTCGCCGACCGGATGGGGCTCGTGGTCTGGGCCGAGATGCCCTCGGCGTACCGGCCGGGGCCGACGGCGAGCGCCCGGCTGCTGCGGGAGTGGGCCGACGTGGTGGTCGCCCACCGCGGGTTCCCGAGCGTGGTCGCCTGGGTGCCGCTCAACGAGTCCTGGGGCGTGCAGGAGGCGGCGGTCGACGAGCGGCAACGCGGGCTGGTCCGGGCGCTGGCGGCGACGGCCGACGCGCTCGACGGCACCCGACCGGTCTCGGCCGACGACGGCTGGGAGACCCTCGGCGGCGACATCCTGGGCATCCACGACTACGAGCAGGACCCCGCGGTGCTCGGCGAGCGCTACGGCACGGCCGAGGACCTCGAGCGGGTGGCCAGGGGGCGCCGTCCCGACGGGCACCTGGCCGACCTCGACCGCGCCGGCGTCGCCGGGCGGGCCGTCGTCCTCTCGGAGTTCGGCGGGGTGGCGCTGCGTTCCCCCGAGGACGACGGGTGGGGCTACGCCGACGCCACCTCGCCGCAGGACCTGCTGGCCCGCTACCGCGCCCAGTGGGCCGCCGTGCACGGCGGCACCGCGCTCGCCGGCGCCTGCTGGACGCAGCTGACCGACACCTACCAGGAGGTCAACGGGCTGCTGGACAGGGACCGGGTGCCCAAGGTCGACGTCGACGCGCTCCGACGCGCCACCCTCGGTGAGGGCTGACCTCGGCAGGAAGTGTTGCTCTGTTTTGCCAGCTCAGCGGCTCTCCTTGCCTGGACCGATCGCCCACGGTTCCTCCCCGACGAGGTGCGCGCGTTCGAGTGTCTGTCGCGGCTTCAGTGGTCACGGAGACCGCGGTGTCCGCAGAGAGGTGCGGCTCAGATCGGCTCGAGGATGCGCGTCCGGGGCGTCCCGGCCAGTGCCGGTGAGCTGTCGGGGGAGGCCCACACCGCTGTCTCGAGGAAGTCGAGGAACCGCTGCGCCTGCTCCCGGGTCGGGAAGTCGAGATCGACGACGACGTAGCGATCGTCGTCGACGGGGTGCTGCACCCGCTCGCCGCACACGCCGCCCTCGCGGCGGTGCTCGGCGAACCGGTCGAAGGCGGCCTTCCAGGTGCGGAGGTCGCTGATCGGGTGCTCGACGTGCAAGGTGATCATGGCCGCGACGCTAGGGACCAAGCGGTCGGCGGGCCCATCCCAGATGTCTGGGGTCCGGTCACGCGCGATTCTGTCCGGCGGCGACGGGGGATCCGTAGCCTGCCGTCGTGGCCGGGTCCACCGCGGCGCGGGAGCGAGTCGCGCGGATCTGCGCGGCGGGCGCCGACGCGCGCACGGTGCGCCTGCGGCTCCTGGCCGAACTCCGCCGCGCGGTCGGGTTCGACGCCTACGCCTGGGTGCTCACCGACCCGGAGACGCGGGTGGGCTGCGCGCCGCTGGCCGACGTCCCGGGCCTGCCCGAGCTGCCCCGGCTGATCCGGCTGCGCTACCTGACCCCGCTCAACCGCTGGACCACCCTGACCGACCAGCCCGTCGCGCTGCTCGCCGAGGCCACCGACGGCAACCTCGGGCGCAGCCTGCTGTGGCGGGAGCTCCTGTGTCGGTACGACGTCGCGGACATCGCCTCGGTGGTCTTCCGCGACGCCTTCGGCTGCTGGGGGTTCCTGGAGCTGTGGCGTACGGAAGGACACCTCTTCGACCGGGTCGACGCGCAGTTCCTGCGGACCATCGCCCCGGCCGTCACCGCGGCCCTGCGGCGCAGCCAGGCGCGCACCTTCGAGACGACTTCGCCCCGCGACCACCTGCCCGGGCCGCTGGTCCTGCTGCTGGCGCCGGACCTGCAGGTGCTCCGGCGGACACCCGGCACGCAGGACGCGCTCCGGCTGCTGGTTCCCCGCGACGACGAGGGGCCGCCGGTTCCGGCCGGCGCCTACAACGTCGCCGCCCAGCTCCTCGCGGTCGAGGCCGGGGTCGACGCCGCGCCGCCGTGGGCGCGGGTCCACCTGGTAGGGAACCGCTGGCTGACCCTGCGGGCCGCCCGGCTCGAGGGTGACGCCCCCCGGGAGGAGCGCGACATCGCCGTCACCATCGACGAGTCGAGCGCCACCGACCGGCTGTCGCTATTCGCCCGCTGCACAGGGCTCAGCGCCCGGGAGGCCGAACTGCTCGCCCACCTGGCCGCCGGAGCCAACACCCGCGACGTGGCCACACGGATGTTCCTGTCCGCGCACACCGTGCAGGACCACCTCAAGTCGGTGTTCGACAAGACCGGCACCCGCAGCCGTCGGACGCTGCTGGCCCGCGCCCTCGGCCCCTGACGGCCGCCGCCTTCGGCCGCCGCCTTCGGTTGACGGAGCGGCTCGCGTCCTCGCATGCCTTGCAGCTGGGCGCGAACGCGTCCAGGGACGGTTCCTGCAGCAACCCGTGATCAACACTCCCTGCCGAGGTCTGTGAGGGCGGAGCCCGAGGAGCCGAGGTTGCTCCGTTTCGGTCACGGCAGGGCAACGATCACCGTCCCGACCTGCGAGCCGGGGCGGTCCGGGCCAGGGTCGGGCAGAGACCGCGACAGCCGAGCCGCCGGAGGTCCCCGTGCGCAGCAACCGACTCCTGCCCCTGCTCGCCACCGGTGCCCTGGTGCTCAGCGCCTGCGGCGGTGGCGGGGAGAGCGTCGACACCGGGACCGGGGGAGGCGGGGGCGGTGGCGGCGGGGGCAGCACGCTGGTCGCGGCGGTGTCCGCCCAGCCCGACCAGTTCGACCCGCACGTGACGACGGCCTACCCGAGCTTCCAGGTCCTGGAGAACGTCTACGACACCCTCGTCGTCCCGAACGCCGAGGACCTCACGATGGAGCCGAGCCTGGCCGAGAGCTGGGAGACCAGCGAGGACCAGCTGACCTGGACCTTCACGCTGCAGGACGGCGTGACCTTCCACGACGGCAGCGAGTTCGACTCAGCCGACGTCGTCTACTCGTACCGGCGGATCATCGACGAGGACCTGACCAACGCCGATCGCTTCGTGAACGTCGCCGCGGTCGAGGCGCCCGACCCGCGGACCGTGGT
Source organism: Geodermatophilus sp. SYSU D01176 (assembly GCF_054050015.1). Taxonomy (NCBI): domain Bacteria; kingdom Bacillati; phylum Actinomycetota; class Actinomycetes; order Geodermatophilales; family Geodermatophilaceae; genus Geodermatophilus; species Geodermatophilus sp. SYSU D01176. The sequence goes on from NZ_JBJGYN010000062.1 coordinate 6,451, forward strand.
GATCCGGCTCAGCCAGCCGACGCCGAACCTGCTGGAGCGGATCGGCGCCTTCAAGGGGATGGCGATCCTGCCGGAGAACGCCGCGGAGGACCTCGACCTCACCACCGAGGCCAACGGCACCGGCCCCTTCCAGCTGGAGAGCTCCGACGCCAGCAGCACCGTGCTGACCGCCTACGCGGAGCACTGGGGCGGCGCGCCGAGCGTCGACGGCGTCGAGTTCCGCTACATCACCGAGCCGGCGGCGGCGCTGACCGCGCTGCAGAACGGCGAGGTGCAGTGGACCGACAACGTCCCGCCGCAGCAGATCGAGTCGCTGGAGGGCGACGACACCGTCGAGCTGCAGACCACGCCCAGCGTGGACTACTGGTACCTGTCGATGAACTACGGGCGGCCGCCGTTCGACAACCGCGACGTGCGGCGCGCGATCTCCTTCGCCATCGACCGCGAGGCCGTCGCCGAGGCGGCGTGGTTCGGCGCGGCCCAGCCGAACCAGACGGCCATCCCGGAGGGGAGTGCCTTCTACTTCGACTACGCCCCGTTCCAGCCCGACCCCGAGCAGGCCCGGCAGCTGCTGCAGCAGGCCGGCGTCCAGACGCCGCTGACCATGGGCCTGATGGTGACCGACCAGTTCCCGGAGACGGTCACCGCCGCGCAGGTGATCGCCAGCCAGCTCGAGCCGATCGGGATCACCGTGGAGATCGAGACCCTGGACTTCGCCACCTGGCTGGACCGCCAGGGCCAGGGCGACTACGACGCGTTCTACCTCGGCTGGCTCGGCAACCTCGACCCGGCGGCCTTCTACCAGGACCAGCACATCACCGACGGGACGAACAACTACCAGGGCTACAGCAACCCGCAGGTCGACCAGCTGCTGCAGGCCGGGGCGGTCGAACCCGACGAGGCCGCCCGCAAGCAGCTCTACGACCAGGCCGCGCAGCTCATCGTCGACGACGTCTCCTACCTCTACCTCTACAACCCGCCCGTGGTGCAGGCGTGGGTGCCCGGGCTGTCGGGCTACCAGATCCGGGCGGACAAGGCGATCAACTTCGAGACCGTGGAGCTGCCCTGACCGGCTACCTCCTCCGCCGGGTCGGCCAGTCGCTCGTCGTGCTGGCGGGGGTGAGCGTCATCGTCTTCGGCCTGGTCCACCTGGTGCCGGGCGACCCGATCCGCCTCGCCCTCGGCACGCGCTTCGACCAGGAGACCTACGACGCCCTCCGTGCGCGGGCCGGGCTGGACCAGCCGCTGGTCGAGCAGTTCTTCGGCTGGGCCGGCCGGGCGTTCGCCGGGGACCTGGGGGTGAGCTTCCGGACCGGGGAGACGGTCACCTCGCTGATCGCCGAGCGGCTCCCCGCGACGCTCACCCTGGCGTTCGCCTCGATCCTGGTGGCGCTGGTGATCGCCGTCCCGCTGGGCACCCTGTCGGCGCTGCGGCCGCGGTCGGTCGTCGACCGGGTGGCCACGGTGCTCAGCCAGATCGGCATCTCCGTGCCGGAGTTCTGGATGGCGATCGTGCTCATCCTGGTCTTCGCCGGGACGCTGGGCTGGCTGCCCTCGGGCGGCTACGTGCCGCTGACCGAGGACCCGGGCGGCTGGGCGCAGCGGCTGCTGATGCCGGCGGTGGTCACCGGGGTGGTGTCCGGCTCGGTCATCACCCGGTTCGTGCGGTCCAGCGTCCTGGAGGCCCTCGGCGCCGACCACGTCCGGACGGCGCAGGCCAAGGGACTCCCGGCGCGGCAGGTGTTCACCTGGCACGTGCTGCGCAACGCGCTGCTGCCGCTGGTCACCGTCACCGGCGTGCAGCTGGCCTACCTGCTGTCCGGCGTGGTCGTGGTGGAGATCGTCTTCGCCTGGCCGGGGCTCGGCCAGCTGGCCCTGCAGGCGGTCCAGTCCCGCGACTACCCGGTCCTCCAGGGGGCGATCCTGCTGTTCGCCGTCGTGTTCCTGCTGATCAACCTGATCGTGGACCTGCTCTACACCGCCATCGACCCGAGGATCCGGCGATGACACACAGCCGAGGCCTGCTGCGATGACCGGCGCGCCGCTGCCCGAGCCGGCAGTGTCCCCGACCGCCACCGAGGAGGGCGTCCCCTCGACCGCGCGGCCCCCGCGGCCGCGCTGGCGGCAGACCCTCGTCCTGCTCGCCCGCAACCCCACCGCGGCGGTCGCGGCGACGGTCCTGCTGCTCATCGTCCTCATGGCGGTCCTCGACGAGGCCATCGCCCCCACCGGACCCAACGAGATCGCGGTCGAGGACCGCCTGCAGCCGCCCAGCCTGGAGCACCCGTTCGGCACCGACGACCTCGGCCGGGACATCCTCAGCCGCGTGGTCCTGGGGGCGGCGGTCTCGCTGCGGGTGGGGTTCCTGGCGGTCGCGTTCGCGCTGGTCGTCGGCGCCCTCATCGGCCTGCTGGCCGGCTACTACGGCCGCTGGGTGGACGACGTCCTGATGCGGTTCATGGACATCCTCTTCGCGTTCCCGGCGGTGCTGCTGGCGATCGCGGTGCTCGCCGTCCGCGGTCCCGGGGCCGGCAACACCGCCCTGGCCATCGGGATCGTCTACGTCCCGGTGTTCGCCCGGGTCACCCGCGCCAGCGTGCTCGGCGTCCGGGAGGAGGTGTACGTGCGGGCGTCGCGGTCGGTGGGCGCGTCGGACCTGCGGCTGCTCACCCGGCACGTGCTGCCCAACGCGGCGCCGCCGATCATCGTGCAGACCTCGATCAGCCTGGCGTTCGCCGTCCTGGCCGAGGCGGCGCTGTCCTTCCTCGGGCTGGGCACCCAGCCGCCCGACCCGTCGTGGGGGCTCATGCTGGCCGAGGGGCGCGGCTTCATCGACCTGGCCTGGTGGCTGGCCTTCTTCCCGGGGATGGCGATCTTCCTGACCGTGCTGTGCTTCAACCTGCTCGGCGACGGGCTGCGGGACGTCCTCGACCCGCGCCAGCGCACGCTGATGGCCGGAGGCGGGCGGTGAGCGCGCCGCTGCTGGAGGTCGAGGACCTGCGGGTGCGGCTGCGCACGCCGCGCGGCACGGCCCACGTCGTCAACGGGCTCGGCTACACCGTCGGGCGCGGGGAGACCGTCGCCGTCGTCGGGGAGTCCGGGAGCGGCAAGAGCGTCTCGGTCCTGGCCCTGCTCGGGCTGCTGCCCGCCCGGGTGGCGACGGTGACCGGCTCCGCGCGGCTGGACGGCGAGGACCTGCTCACCATGTCGCCCGAGCGGCTGCGCGAGGTGCGCGGCCCCGGCGTCGGGATGGTGTTCCAGGACCCGATGACCTCGCTCAACCCGGTCCTGACCATCGGCCGGCAGCTGGTCGAGGGGATCCGCGCCCACGGCGCGGTGTCCAGGGCCGCGGCGCGGGACCGGGCGGCCGCGCTGCTGGCCGAGGTGGGCCTGCCCGACCCGCGGCGTGCGCTGGACCGCTATCCGCACGAGCTGTCCGGGGGCATGCGCCAGCGGGTGGTCATCGCGATCGCGCTGTCGAACTCGCCGGCCCTGCTCATCGCCGACGAGGCCACCACGGCCCTCGACGTCACCGTGCAGGCGCAGATCCTCGACCTGGTCGCCACGCTGCAGGCCGACCACGGCACCGGGGTCGTCTGGATCACCCACGACCTCGGCGTCGTCGCCGGCATCGCCGACCGGGTCCTGGTCATGTACGGCGGCCGCTGCGTGGAGGACGGCACGGTGGACGACGTCCTGGAGCGCCCGGCGCACCCGTACACCCGGGGCCTGCTCGGCGCGCTGCCCGACCTGGCCACGTCCGACGACGGTGAGCTGGCCACCGTGCCCGGGGTGCCGCCGGCGCCGACCGACCTGCCGCCGGGGTGCGTGTTCTGGCCGCGCTGCCCGGTCCGCTCGGACCCGCGCTGCGAGGTCGAGCAGCCACCGCTGGCGCCCGTCCCGAGCGGCCTTTCGCGCGCGAAAGGCACCTCGGGGCTGCCGCACCGCGCTGCGACCTGGTGTCAGGAGGGTGCATGACCGACGTGCTGGTCTCCGCGCGCGGGCTGGAGGTGCACTTCCCCATCCGGTCCGGCGGCGCGCTGCGGCGGACGACGGGCGTGCTGCGCGCGGTCGACGGCGTGGACCTCGACATCCACCGCGGCGAGACGCTCGGGCTGGTCGGGGAGTCCGGCTGCGGCAAGTCCACGCTGGGCAACGCGCTGCTGCGGCTGGTCGAGCCGACCGGCGGGACGGTGACCTTCGACGGCACCGACGTCACCGGGCTGGACCGCCGCGCGCTGCGGGCGCTGCGCCGGCGGGCCGGGATGGTCTTCCAGGACCCGTTCGCCTCGCTGGACCCGCGCCGCACCGTGCGGCAGACGGTGTCCGAGCCCCTGGAGGTGCACGGCCTGCGGTCCGGACGGCGGGACCGCGCCGAGCGGGTCGCCGAGCTGCTGGAGCTGGTCGGCCTGGACCCGGCAGTGGCCGACCGCTACCCGCACGAGTTCTCCGGCGGGCAGCGCCAGCGGGTCGGCATCGCCCGCGCGCTGGCCGGTGAGCCGGACTTCCTGGTCTGCGACGAGGCGATCGCGTCGCTGGACGTCAGCGTCCAGGCACAGGTGCTCAACCTCCTGCGCCGGCTGCAGCGACAGCTCGGGCTCACGCTGCTGTTCATCTCGCACGACCTGTCCGCCGTCCGGCACGTCTCCGACCGGATCGCGGTGATGTACCTGGGGCGGGTCGTCGAGGTGGGGCCGGCGTCGGCGGTCGGCTCGGACCCGAAGATGCCCTACACCCAGGCGCTGCTGTCGGCGGTGCCCGTGCCGCACCCCGCCCTGGAGCGGGCGCGGCGGCGGATCGTGCTGCGCGGCGACGTCCCTTCGCCGGCCGCCGTCCCCAGTGGCTGCCGGTTCCGCACCCGCTGCCCGTACGCCTTCGAGCCGTGTCCGGACGTCGATCCGGCCCTGCAGCCGGTCGGCGCGCCGGGGCAGCTGGCCGCGTGCCACCTGCACGGCGTCGTCGGCCGCCCGGTCGAGCGGGAGGACGCCGTCGCCGCACCCGCCGAGTGACGAAGGACCCCCCTGCCCCCTGCCCCCCGCCGCTCGCAGGCTCGCGGCGGGACCCTGCAGGGAGGCCGGCCCCCGCGTGTCGGTGCGTGTCGGCGACCGCACCTGCGCAGTCGAGGGTTCCTCGCGAGCCGCCGTCCCTGGTAGGACAGCTGCGTGCAGACGGCGGAACTGCGCAGGCGCTTCGCCTCCAGCGCGGTGGCCCGCCTGGCGACGGTGCGGCCGGACGGTGCACCGCACGTGGTCCCCCTGGTGTTCACCCTCGTGGACGGGACGGTCTACTCGGCGGTTGACGCCAAGCCCAAACGCACGGCTCGCCTGCAGCGACTGGCGAACGTCCGCGCCGAGCCGCGCTGCGCCCTGCTCGTCGACCACTACGAGGACGACTGGTCGCGCCTGTGGTGGGTCCGGGCGGACGGCACGGCTGCGGTGGTGGACGACCCTCCCGGTACGCACCCCGGTCTGGCAGCGCTCGCAGAGCGGCACCCGCAGTACCGCGACCAGCTCCCGGCGGGGCCGCTGCTGGTGGTCACGGTCGAACGGTGGAGCGGTTGGTCGAGCACGACCTGAGGAGAGGACCCGGCATGGAGATCGGCATCGGCATCCCGAACAGCGTCCGGGGCACCACGGGTGCCCAGCTGCTCGAGTGGGCGAGACGCGCGGACGCGGCCGGTTTCTCCAGCCTGTCCTCGATCGGCGCGGTCTCCTACCCCAGCTACGAGGAGCTCACCGTGTTCGCCGCCGCCGGTGCGGTGACCGAGCGCATCCGGTTCTTCCCGAACGTGCTCATCTCGCCCGCCCGCAGCACTGCCGAGCTGGCCAAGCAGGCCGCCACCGTGCAGGAGCTCACCGGCGGTCGCTTGACGCTGGGCCTCGGCGTCGGGTGGCGGGAGGCGGACTACACGCTGACCGGGCGCGACTTCGCCGGCCGCGGCCGGCTCTTCGACCAGCAGTTGGCCGACCTGCGGCGGGCCTGGGCCGGGGAGCCGCTCGTCGAGGGGACCTGCCCGGCGGCCCCCGAGATCGGTTCCCCCGGGGTACCCGTCCTCGTCGGTGGCAACACCGACGCGGCGATCCGGCGGACGGTGGAGCACGGCATCGGCTGGACGGCGGGTGGCCTGCCGCCGGAGGCGACCGCCCCGTTCATCGAGCGGGTCCGCGCCGCCTGGGCGGAGGCCGGCCGCGAGGGCTCGCCACGCATCGCCGCGCTCAACTACTTCTCCCTCGGCGACACCGAGGAGCAGTCCCGCGCATACCTACGGGACTACTACGAGCCGATGGGCCGGGAGACGGCGGAGTACATCGCGGGGAGCGCCCACCGTTCCCCGCAGGCGATCAAGGAGGTCATCGCGGCCTTCGCCGAGATCGGGGTGGACGAACTGGTCCTCGACCCCACGGTCTCCGACCCGGCGCAGGTCGAGATGCTCGCCGAGGTCGCCCTCTAGGCCTGGCACACCGGCCGCGGGCGGTGTGCCAGGCTGGCCCGATGGCGGCGATCGAGCAGAAGAGCGGCCACCGGACGGCGGCGCACGGGTACTACCAGGGCCACAGCGTGCACGCCGCGCCCGGCGTTCACGAGTACGCCGTGGAGCTGGTGCGCGCGGCGCTGCCGGACGGCGGCCGGGTGCTGGAGGTCGGGGCCGGGTGCGGGGCGCTGGCGCTGCGGCTGCGCGACGCGGGCCTGGACGTCGTCCCCACCGACCTGGACCCGCCGCACGACTGGATCCACCGGCTGGACCTGGACGCCCCGGAGTGGACCGAGGAGACCCGCGGCCCCTTCGACATGGTGGTCTGCGTCGAGACGCTGGAGCACGTGGAGAACCCGCGGCAGGTGCTGCGCTCGATCCGGGCGCTGCTGCGGCCGGGTGACAAGCTGCTGGTCAGCACGCCGAACGTCACCCACCCGCACTCGCGGTTGAAGATGTTCCTCCGCGGCGCGCCGTTCATCTTCGGCCCCCGGCACTACCACGAGCCCGGGCACATCACGATCCTCCCGGACTGGATGCTGACCGAGCACGTCCGGCTGGCCGGCTTCGGCGACATCCGGGTCACGCGCGGCGGCGACACCTTCTACACCGGGGCCACCCGCGTGGCCTACCGCGTCGAGATGGCCCTGCTCGCGCTGCTCGGGCTGCGCAAGCGCGCCCAGCACGGCGAGGGCATCTGCACGTTCGTCACCGCCGTCGCGGTGTGACACGCCGGGCGGCGCGCGTCGCCGTCCGGGGTGACCGCACCGTCCGCGCCCGCCCTCACGCTCGGAACGGTCGACATGTGGGTGCGTGCTGGGGCGGGTCACCGTGGTCGCTGGGGCGATTGGCAACGATTCGGCGTCGTGGCCGCGGGGGCACGTCGCGCGCGTCCCGGAGAACGGGGCTGTGCCGCATATCGTCCTCGTCACCGCCGTCCGCACCGCTGACGGCGCACGGGAACCTGTCGCCCTTCCCCGGCGACGGCCCGTTGTCGGGGGAGGTTGGTGACCGGTGAGCATCGTGGGCACCCGGTTCAACGAGGTGGTCCTGGGCGGTGTCGTCCGCCAGGGCTGGTGGCTGGTCGTCGACGAGGCGGACGGCGGCTCCGGGTTCGTCCTGGCCGGTCCGTTCGGGGACCGCGACGAGGCCGTGTGGGCCATCGAGGACCTCGAGGACGCCCCCGCCGGCGTCCAGCCCGTGTACGGCGTCCGGCGGGCCGACGGCCTGCTCCGCCGCCGCTCCTCCCCGCAGGACCGGGCCTGGTGGTCCTTCCTCGGCGAGCAGGTCGACCGGCTGCCGGCGGGCTGGGACGCCGACCTGGACGACGAGCACCCGCTGCCCGGCCTGGTCGTCGAGGTGGTCGCGGTGCTGGCCGAGGCGGGGCTGTTCCTCTACGACCCGTCGGGCGCCGACGGCGAGCTGGGCGGGGTGTGCCTGACCCCCGAGGCGGCGCTCGACGGCGTCGTCGTCAGCTGGCGGCAGCACGACCGGATGAGCCTGGACCAGGTGCACGGGGCCGCCGCCGACGCGTTGGTGCAGCAGGTCATGAACCGGGCGCTGGCCGAGGTGCTCTCGGTGCGCGGGTTTGCGGTCGAACCGATCGGGGGCACCTGCGTCGTCCGCGAGGGCGAGCCGGCGGAGTAGTCTCAGCTCCCGGCGAGGACGTCGATGGCGCGGCGGCCGAGGCTGTTCGCCACGTGGCGGTGCATGTGCTGCTCGGCCGCGTCGGGGTCGCCGTCGAGGACGGCGGCCATCACGGCCTGGTGCTCGGCGCGCACGCGGGCCCGGTCGTCGGGGGAGTCCTCGCGGGCCTCCAGCGCCGCGCGCCGGTAGCGGTCGGCCTTGTCCCACAGCCCGTCGAGCAGGCCGATCAGCAGGTCGTTGTGGGAGGCGCGGTAGAGCGCGGCGTGGAATGCCCGGTGCGCCTCCAGGGCGGCGAGGCCGCTGCCGGCGTCGAGGGGCTCCAGCGAGGCGGCGGCGTCCTGGATCCGCGCGATGTCGGCGGCCTCCCGGCGCTCGGCGGCCAGCCGGACGGCGAGCGGGTCCAGCTGCTGGCGGATCTCGAACAGGCTGCGCGCCTCGGCGGCGGTGAGCGGCGCGACCCGGGCGTCCCGGTGCGCGTCGAGGACCACCAGGCCCTCGGAGGCCAGCCGCCGCATGGCCTCGCGCAGCGGGGTCGTGCTGACGTTGAGCTCGGCCGCGAGGGCCTCCTGGCTCACGGTCGCGCCGTGCGGGAGCGCTCCGGACAGGATCCGCTCGCGGACCTCGGCGTAGGCGTAGTCGGCCTTGGTCAGCGCGGGACGCAGCACCGGCGCGGCCACCGAGCCTCCTCTCTCCGAACGGTGGGGCGACTGTACAGCGGCCGTGGAGTCTGTAGCCTATAAGCAATGGTGCTACGGAGGCTCGGATGACCCTGATGGACAGCTTCGGCGCCCGGCGGACCCTCGACCTGGGCTCCGGGACCTTCGAGACGTGGTCGGTGCACGCCGTCCCCGGTGCGGAGGACCTGCCGTTCTCCCTCAAGCTGGTCCTGGAGAACCTGCTCCGCCACGAGGACGGCACCACGGTGACCGCCGAGGCGATCGCGCGCCTGGCCCGCGGGGACGCCAGGGGCGACGAGGTCTCATTCTCCCCGGCCCGGGTCTTCCTCCACGACACCAACGGCATCCCGGTCCTGGTCGACCTGGCCGCGATGCGCGAGGTGGTGCGCGACCTCGGTGGCGACCCGCGGGCGGTCGACCCGGTGATCCCCGCGGAGCTGACCGTCGACCACTCGGTGGTCACCGACGTCTCCGGCCGCCCGGATGCCCTGGAGCTCAACGTGGCGCACGAGTACGCCCGCAACGAGGAGCGCTACCGCTTCCTCAAGTGGGGCCAGCAGCAGTTCCGCCAGCTCGCCGTCGTCCCGCCGGGGACCGGGATCATGCACCAGATCAACCTCGAGTACCTCGCGGACGTCGTGGTGCGGCGGGACGGGCGCGCCTTCCCCGACACGCTCGTCGGCACGGACTCGCACACCACGATGATCAACGGGCTCGGGGTCCTGGCCTGGGGCGTGGGTGGCATCGAGGCCGAGGCGGCGATGCTCGGCCTGCCGGTCAGCACGCTGGTGCCGCCGGTGGTCGGCCTGGAGCTCGTCGGCGAGCGGCGGCCCGGGGTGACGGCGACCGACCTGGTGCTGACCATCGCCGAGGTGCTGCGCGCCCGCGGGGTGGTCGGCTGCTTCGTCGAGTTCACCGGGCCGTCGGTGGGCGCCGTACCGCTGGCCGACCGCGCCACCCTCGCCAACATGAGCCCCGAGTTCGGGAGCACCTGCGCGATCTTCCCGATCGACCGGGTGACCCTGGACCACCTGCGCTTCACCGGCCGCGACGCCGAGCACGTCGCGGTCGTCGAGCGCTACGCCAAGGAGCAGGGGCTGTGGCACGACCCGGCCGCCCGGCCCCGCTTCGACGACCTCGTCCGGCTGGACCTCTCGACGGTGGAGCCGTCGCTGGCCGGACCGCGCCGCCCGCAGGACCGCGTCCCCCTGGCCAGCGCGCGCAGCCGCTTCCAGAGCGCGCTGGCGGAGGTGCTCGCCGACCGGGCGCCGTCCGGTGCCGCGGACGGCGACGCCGTCGACGAGGCCAGCCGGGAGTCCTTCCCGGCCAGCGACGCGCCGGCCCTCGACCCCGCCGTCCCGGCCCGGGCGGAGTCCGGCCTGCGGCACGGGGCGGTCGCGATCGCGGCGATCACCTCCTGCACCAACACGTCCAACCCCTCGGTCATGGTGGCCGCCGGCCTGCTCGCACGGAACGCCGTGCGGGCGGGGCTGGCGACCAGGCCGTGGGTCAAGACCAGCCTCGCCCCGGGGTCGAAGGTGGTGACCGACTACCTGAACCGCTCGGGGCTGGACCGGCCGCTGGAGCAGCTGGGCTTCCACACCGTCGGCTACGGGTGCATGACGTGCATCGGGAACTCCGGGCCGCTGACCCCCGAGGTGAGCCGGGAGGTCGCCGACCGCGACCTGGTCGTCGCCGCCGTGCTCTCGGGCAACCGCAACTTCGACGGGCGCATCAACAACGACGTCTCCATGAACTACCTGGCCTCACCCCCGCTCGTGGTCGCGTACGCCCTCGCCGGCTCGATGGACGTCGACCTGCTGCACGAGCCGCTGGGGGTCGGCGACTCGGGCGAGCCGGTCTTCCTGGCCGACCTGTGGCCGACCGACGCCGAGGTCGAGGACGTCGTCCGCGCGCACCTGGACCCGGCGATGTTCTCCACCCGCTACGCCGACGTCTTCACCGGCGAGGAGCGCTGGGCGGGCCTGGCGGTCGGCGGCGGCGCCACGTTCGACTGGGACCCGGGGTCGACCTACGTCCGTCGTCCGCCGTTCCTGGACGGCCTGACCCCGGAGCCCGAGCCGGTCGCCGACATCGTCGGGGGGCGCGTCCTGGCGGTGCTGGGGGACTCGGTGACGACCGACCACATCTGCCCGGCAGGCCGGATCCCGGTGGACAGCCCGGCGGGGGAGTTCCTGCGGGCACGCGGTGAGGCCGACCTGGACACCTACGCCTCCCGGCGCGGCAACCACGAGGTCATGCTCCGCGGCGCCTTCGGCAACCAGCGGCTGCGCAACCGGCTGGTCCCGCACCGGCGCGGGGGGTGGACCCTGGACCACCTCGACGGCGCCGAGCGGACGGTGTTCGACGCCGCGGAGCACTACCGCGCCGCGGGGACGCCGTTGCTCGTGCTGGCCGGCAGGGAGTACGGCACCGGCTCGTCGCGCGACTGGGCGGCCAAGGGGACCGCACTGCTCGGCGTGCGCGCCGTCCTGGCCGAGAGCTTCGAGCGCATCCACCGCTCGAACCTCATCGGCATGGGGGTGCTGCCGCTGCAGTTCCGCGAGGGTGAGAGCGCGGCCGGCCTCGGGCTCACCGGCCGGGAGACCTTCAGCGTCACGGGGCTGGAGGGCCTGAGCGAGCAGGACCGGCCCCGGTGCGTCGTCGTCGAGGCCCGGTCCGACGAGGGGGCGTCGGTGCGCTTCCTGGCCACGGTGCGGGTGGACACGGCTCGGGAGGCGTTCTACCTGCGCCACGGCGGGATCCTGCCGTTCGTCGCCCGGGCGCTCGCCACCGATGATCATGGGGTTGTTGCGCGAGGACACGCCGCGACCCGGCGTGGTGGGCGGCGACAACCCCATGATCACCAGCCGGGGGACGGCGGATCGCGCCGGGCGCTGCCACGGCGGCCCTGGTCCCCCGGCTAGCGTTGCGCCGTGGCCGCCACCCCGTTCCGCCCGCCCTGGTTCGGCAACCGCGGCGTGCAGGTGCTGGCCGCCGGCGCACTCGCCTACAGCCTGGTGCAGCTGGTGGGACAGCTCGTCGACGGCGCGTGGGGCGATGCCTTCCTGTCCTTCGCCTGGAGCGTCCTGTTCGGTTACGTGCTGGTCGAGTCGCTGCGCTTCCGCCGCGAGCAGGAGGCCGCCCGGGACGAGTCCGGCGACTGACCCGCCATGGGCGGGATAGCCTCGAACCGCCAGGAGGGCTCGCCTAGTGGCCGATGGCGGCGGTCTTGAAAACCGCTATGGGGTGACACCCATCGTGGGTTCGAATCCCACGCCCTCCGCTCTCGAGCAGGCACTTCGGGCTGCCCGAAGGGATATCGCAACTCCTGGGTCCGGGGCCTGCGGAGACCCCGGTGCACCGAAGTCCTGATCAGTCCTGCGTAGACGTGGCCGTTGCTGGGGACGGGGCGTCGGTGAGGGTCTTCACCCCTGCGGGTGAGGGTGGGGTCACTCCACTGTCGACTCCGCCATCCGTGGCCGATCACCTGACCATGGAGAGGCATGGACAGGCGACGACGACTGCGATGCGGCGTCCCGTCCTCGCGCTGTACCTGACCATCGGTCTGGCGGCTCTGTTCGCCACCGGCGTCGGGGACCGCCCCGACGGCGCAGCATGGGACAGGACCTACGACGTGGTCCTGTACAACCTGCCTTACTTGGCCGCCGCCGCGGCCTGCTTCTCGGCCGCGGGTCGGGTGCGGACCGAGCGGATCGCCTGGGTCGGTCTCGGCGTCGCGCTGATGCTGAGCGCGATCGGCAACGCCCTGCGCGTGCTCGCCGCCGGCCTGGAGGGCAACGGCCCCTCCTCCCTGCTGGCCGACCTGTTCTCCCTGGCCGGTTACCTGACCATCTACGTGCACGTCGTCGGGCTGATCCGGGCCCGCGTACCTCGCTTCCACCCGAGCATGTGGCTCGACGGGATCGTGGGTGCCTTCGGCACCCTGGCCGCCGGCGTGGGCTTTCTGCTCGGCCCCTACCTGTACCCAGGTCCTGGTGAGCGGGCGGTGGGCGCCATCGAGCTGGTCGGCCCGGTGACCAGCGTGCTGCTGCTGGCCACGCTCGCGGCGGTCGGCTCGATCCTCGGCGTCCGCCTGGACCGGACCCTGCTCACGGTGACCCTCGGGCTGTGCTTCATGTGCGCGGCCGACCTGGTGTTGTTCACCCTCAAGGTGCGAGACGCGTACGTCGACGGCGGGCCGCTGGAGCTGGGCTGGCTCGCGGGCATCGTCTGCGCCGCCGTCGCGGCCTCCGGGGCACGCAACCGGCGCGCGCCGGTCGACCGCAACGGCGGCTCGCGCATCGGCTGGCGGCTGCTCGCCGTGCCGCTGGCCTGCATCGTGGCCAGCCTCGTCGTCCTCGGTTCGGGTTGGACCCACCCCATGCCGCCCGTCTCGGCCTGGCTCGCCATCTCCTGCGTGCTGGCCGGGATCGCCCGGATCGCCGTGACCTTCCGGGAGGTGCGCGCCTACAACCAGGTCAAGCGGGAGGCCCGCACCGACGAGCTCACCGGCCTGGCCAACCGTCGCGCCCTGATCGAGTGGGCCCAGGACATGGTCGAAGCGTCCACCGCCGGGCGCCCCGGTGCGCTGCTGCTGCTCGATCTCGACGGGTTCAAGGAGGTCAACGACAGCCTCGGCCACGCCGCCGGCGACGACCTGCTGCGCCAGGTCGGCCCCCGGCTGCAGCGGGCCCTGCGCGGCGACGACGTCCTCGCCCGCCTCGGCGGTGATGAATTCGCCGTCCTGCTACCCGACACCGGGGCGGCTCAGGCGCAGATCCTCGCCGAGCGGCTGCGCGACCTGCTGCTGGAGCCCTTCACCGTGGGAGGCACGCGGCTGCACGTCGGCGTCAGTGTCGGCGTCGCGATCACTCCTGTGCCGGCCGCCGACGTCGAGGACCTCCTGCACTGCGCCGACACCGCCATGTACACCGCGAAGAGCACCCGCGGCGGCGTGCAGGTGTACGTCCCCGACCCGATCACGGGCAAGCCCGGCGGCGACCGTCTGCGGACCATGGAGGAGCTGCGGACCGCCCTCGTCGAGGGCCAGATGGCCGTCTACCTCCAGCCGCAGCTCGACCTGCGGGACGGCGGCGTCTCCGGCGCCGAGGCCCTGGTCCGCTGGAACCACCCCACCCGCGGGCTGCTCGGTCCCGGCGAGTTCCTCCCGGCCGCCGAGCAGGCAGGGCTGCTGCGCCCACTCACCGATACCGTGCTCGAGCTGGCCCTCGAAGCGGCCGGTCGGTGGTGGGCCGAGCACCGGGTACCCATCTCGGTCAACCTGTCGCCCGCCAACGTGACCGACCTCGACCTGCTCGAGAAGGTCACCGCTGCACTGCACCGCCACGGCCTGCCGGCGCAGGCGCTCACCCTCGAGCTGGTCGAGGACACGCTCATGGCGGACCCCGAACGGGGCCGCGCCGTGCTGGCCAATCTCCGCCGAGTCGGCGTCCGGACGTCGATCGACGACTACGGCACCGGCTACAGCTCGCTGGCCTACCTACGGACCCTGCCGGCCGACGAGCTCAAACTGGACCGCAGCCTGACGGCGGACGTCGACAACGACCCGCGAGCCGCGGCGATCGTGCAACACACCGTCGCGCTCGCCCACGACCTGGGCCTCAGCCTCGTGGCCGAGGGGGTGGAGACGGTCGCGACCAGCGCCGCCCTCGCGCGGCTGGGCTGCGACGTCGCCCAGGGCTACGCCATCGCCCATCCCATGCCGGTCGGCGCCTTCCTCGACTGGCTCACGGCCTCCGACTCGGCGCTGCTCGACGCGACACTGCTCCCGCAGCTGAGCGGGGGGCGCGCTGCCGACTGACGTCACGCCCCGATCCGCGACGCAGGCGACCGGCGACACGCCTCGCGGTCCACCGCTTCCCGCTGTCGCTCGCACACGATGGGTGCGTGACCTCGTCTTCCGCTGTCAGCGAGCTGCTCCGCCCACGTCTTCTCGAGAGTGCCCTCACACCGGCGCAGGGTGCTGCCGAGGACTGGCGTGACCTCGCGCCGGAGATCGTCCGCCAACGGTTGGTCATCGAGGGCGTCCCGGCCCGTCCGGTCGACGACGAGCAGATACGGCGTTACCTGTCGGCGCTGTCCCGCGAGGTCGACATGGTAGAGCTCCTCGAGCCGGTGACGCACCGCTCCGACCTCTACGGCTGGGCCGGCTGGATCCACTGGGAGACCTCGGGCGCTCACTTCTACGCATGGGAGCAGCCGCGGCTGTTCTTCTCGGTGGACATGTACACGTGCAAGGCCTTCGACGTCGAGACCGCCGTGTCCTTCACCCGCCGGTTCCTGGACGCGGGCACCGTCGTCGCCAAGTCCTTCTGACATGCCCATCCGACTGTTGGTCGCCCACACCCCCGCCGAGCGGGACGCAGCACGCACGGTCGAGGGGCGCGTGTTCCTGCAGGCCTTCGGCAACACCCCGGAGGTGATGGAGCAGGAGTACGGCCCGTTCGAGGCGCGGTCCCGCTTCGTCGTGGTGCTCGACGAGGAGTCCGGTACCGCCTTGGGTGCCGCCCGGCTGATCCTGCCCGACCCGGCCGGCCCGGTGAAGACGCTGGCGGACGTGGCCGGCGAGCCGTGGCGCGTCGACGTCGGGGCCAGCCTCCGGACGGCGGGGCTCGCCAGTGGGCCGGTGTGGGACGTGGCGAGCCTGGCCGTGGACCGGCGGTTCCGCAGCGGCGCTGCCGGCGCCGAGCTCACCCTGGCCCTGTGCCACGGCATCCTCGAGCACCCGCGGATCTGCGGCGCCGAGGGACTGGTCACCGTCCTGGACGACAAGGTGCTGCGGCTGCTGCGGGTGATGGGAGTCCCGTGGGGGCCCCTGCCGGGCGCAACCTCGCAGCCCTACCTGGGGTCGCCGGCGAGCACGCCGTGCGTCATGCGCGTCGACGCCGTGGGGCCGAGCATCCGTGCCCGCCGGCCCGACGTCGCGCCGGCCGTGGTGGACGGCCTCTTCAGCTCGATCCTCCTCGACCCGGCGGACCTGGTGCCCGGCCGCGGTGCCCCTCTCGCGGAGGCCGATCCGCTGCGCCCGCCGGGGCGACCGATCCCGCCCCGCCGGGACACCACGCAGTGGCGACCCCCGACGCAGCGGCGCTCGGTCGCCACGGGCCCGACGGCCTGACCGATCCGGCCGCTGAGTCGCGGACCATCGACTGGAGCCTCGGCACCAGCCTCAGGGTGTGCTCGACCACCGGGTTCAACGTCTCGGCTGCCTGGGCCGGCACCACGGCGGTGCGCGCTCTCGTGAGCTGCTCCCGGTTCGTCGTGGACCGACGATCGAGAGCAGCGCGTTGAGCGCGCGGAACAGCGCCAGGACGCCGTCGTACGTGAGCGCGGCGGCCCGATCGGTGAGGTTGTCCTCGCTGAACTCCTCCGCCGTCCGCTCGAGCGTCCCGACGAGGGTGGGCTTGGGGTCGGCGCCGCGCGGTGTCGCCGGAGCGCGTGGATCCGTGCCGGGCCGTGCCGCAGGTTCCCCACCCAGCGTCGCGAACGGGTTGGCGCCGCGCTCCGTCGAGAGGTGCCCAGCGCGGCTTGGCAGCCGCTGTGACCCGGAAGTCACTCCTGCGGGGGATGCGGTGCTCCAGCCTCCCCGACCTGAGGCCGACCTCGTTGGTGCCCCCTTGGGTCCGACGTTCGAGACGAGGCAGAGCAATGGCTGCGCAGCCCACGGCACCCCCGCGAGCCGCGACCGCCATCGCGCTGACCGCGGCCCTGGCTTGTCTGCTGGCTCTGGCGCTGCTGCCGGCGCGGATCGCGTCCGACCTCTCCGACGTCGCCCAGGGCGTCGCCGCGCTTGCCGCCGGCCTCGGGGTGGGCTGGCGCGCCCGGCGGTGCACCGGCCAGAGGACCCGCGTCGCCTGGGTGCTCGTCGCGTTGGCGTGCGGCTCCTGGGCGCTCGGCGAGGCGGTGTGGTGTTGGTACACGCTGCGCAGCGACATCGTCCCCGTCCCGAGCCTCGCGGACGTCGGCTTCCTGGGTTTCTCCACCCTGATGGCGGCTGGACTCCTGGTCCACCCGGCGCAGGGTGGGCGGACCGCGTTCCTCCAGCGGATGCTCGACGGGGTGTTGACGGCCGGGGCGGTCGGACTGGTCAGCTGGCTGACGACCTTGGGCGCGGTCGCGGAAGACGGCGGCACCGGGCTGACTCGGCTACTGCTGCTGGCCTATCCGAGCACCGACGTGCTGCTGATCGTGCTCACCGTTCTGCTGCTCACCCGCACTGGCGGCCGGCAGCCGGCCCTGTACCTGGTCAGCGCCGGCGTCGTCGCTCTCGGCGTCTCCGACAGCGCGTTCGCCCACCTCGGCGCCCTGGGCATCTACGACGGCGGGCTGATCGATCTGGGCTGGATCGGTGGCTTCCTGCTCATCGCCGTCGCAGGCACCTGCGCCGAACCACGTGCGGTCGCCCCAGCGCCGTCACGGGCGCTGGAGGACGGCGCGGAGGGTCTGACCGTGTCGGCGTCGACGCTGCCGTACGTGCCGGTGCTCGTCGCGCTCATGGTGGTCACCGCCGTCACCTCGCTCGACCGGCCGCTGACCGAGGCGGAGATGATGGTCGCCTGCGCCGTCGTGCTCTGCCTGCTGGCGCGGCAGTACTTGACCGTGCGTGACAACGTGCGGCTGGTCCGGCAGCTGGCCGCTCGCGAGCGGGAGATGCGTCGGCAGGCATTCACCGACCCGCTCACCGGGCTGGCCAACCGGACGTTGTTCGGCGATCGGCTCGGGCATGTGCTCGAGTTGCACGCCCGTGACTGCCGGCCGGCCGCCGTCGTCTTCCTCGACCTCGACGACTTCAAGGCGGTCAACGACTCGTACGGGCATGCCGCCGGTGACGAGATGCTGGTGCGCGTGGCGGAGAGGATCACCGCCGCCACCAGGGCCGGGGACACCGTCGCCCGGCTGGGCGGCGATGAGTTCGCCGTCCTGCTCGAGGACGCTGACGACCCGCTGCAGACCGCCGCGCGCATCCGGGACGCGCTGCGGCCCCGGTTCTCGATCGCGGGCGCGGAACACGCGGTGCACGCCAGCCTGGGAGTCGCTGTGGTGACAGCTGACGAGCCACCGGTCACCGCCGACATCCTGCTGGCCCGCTCGGATGCCGCCATGTACGCGGCCAAACGCGCCGGCAAGGCCAGGATCGCTCACTTCGACCCGGTCACCGGCCCCGTCACGTCGATCGGGCGCTGCCTGCCGCTGCGCGGCTGACTCGCAGCAAGCGCTCGGGGTCGCCCGGCCTCCCCGGAGCCCGCGCCCGTGTGCACCCCGGTGGGCGGGCACGCCGCCCCCCCCCGTGGACGAGCCTTTCAAATTGTAAAAATGGCGGGTGATTATGTTTT
>NZ_JBJGYN010000063.1:0-22887 GCF_054050015.1 Geodermatophilus sp. SYSU D01176
CCGCGCACCGGCCCCCGCCGCCGCCCCCCCCCCCCCCCCCCCCCCCCCCCCCCCCCCCCCCCCCCCCCCCCCCCCCCCCCCCCCCCCCCCCCCCCCCGGGGGGGCGCTACTCGGCGGGGCGCAGCGGGGGCGCGGTCGCGCGGACCTGCGCCGCGCCGAGGACGCCGATGACCGCCGAGGAGTTGCGGATCTCCCCGGCGAACACCCGCTGCACCGCCTCGTCCAGCGGCACCCGCTCGACGGTCATGTCCAGCTCCTCGTGCTCGACGACGAAGCCCTCCGGCCGGTCGGCGGCCGACAGCCCCTCGGCGAGGTACACCAGGATCTCCTCGCTGCAGAAGCCCGGGGTGCTGAAGTTGTTGGCCAGCAGCGACCAGCGCTCGGCGGCCAGGCCCGCCTCCTCGGCGAGCTCGCGCTTCGCGGTGGCCAGCGGGGCCTCGCCGTCGGCGTCGCGCAGGCCGGCGGGCAGCTCCCACAGGTAGCCGCGGACCGGGTGGCGGTACTGGCGGACCATGACGATCCGGCCCTCGTCGTCCACCGCGGCGACGCACACGGCGCCGATGTGCTGGACGATCTCCCGCACGCTGTCCCCGCCGCCGGGCATGGCGACGGTCTCCTTCACGAGGGTGATGATCCGGCCCTCGTGCACGGTCTCGCTGGCGAGGACCTCGTACTCGCCGGGCCGCGGGGGCTCGACCACTAGACCTCCTCGCTGGCGCTCGTCGGCCACGTGGTCGACGACGCTCTGCTGTCCTGTGCCCTCGCGAGCTCGGTCACCAGATCCCCACCTCCCGGACCTCGGGACCCCGGCGACCCATCAGATCCCCACCTTCTCCGCCTCGTCGATCGGCACCGGCAGCCGGGCGGACTCGGAGAAGTCGATCGCCGCCTGCACGAACGCCGCGAACAGCGGGTGCGGGCGGGTCGGGCGGCTCTTGAGCTCCGGGTGCGCCTGGGTCCCGACGAAGAACGGGTGCACCTCGCGCGGCAGCTCGGCGAACTCGACCAGCAACCCGTCGGGCGAAGTGCCGGAGAAGACCAGCCCGGCCTCGCCGATCCGGTCGCGGTAGGCGTTGGCCACCTCGTAGCGGTGCCGGTGCCGTTCGCTGATCTCCGTGGACCCGTAGGCCTGGGCGACGACCGAGCCCTTCTGCAGGGACGCCGGGTAGCTGCCCAGCCGCATCGTGCCGCCCATGTCGCCCCGGCCGGCGACGACGTCGACCTGGCTGGCCATCGTCGCGATGACCGCGTCGGGGGTGTCCGGGTCGAACTCGGCGGAGTTGGCCTCCGGCAGCCCGGCCAGGTTCCGCGCCGCCTCGATCACCATGCACTGCAGGCCCAGGCAGAGGCCCAGCAGCGGGACGCCGTTGACGCGGGCGTGCCGGATCGCGCCGAGCTTGCCGTCGATGCCCCGCACCCCGAACCCACCCGGGATGCAGATGCCGTCCGCACCGGCCAGCGCGCGCTCGGCGCCCTCCGGGGTCTGGCAGTCGTCCGAGGGAACCCAGCGGATCTCCACCCGGCTGCGGTGCGCGAAGCCGCCGGCCCGCAGCGCCTCGGTCACCGACAGGTAGGCGTCGGGCAGGTCGATGTACTTGCCGACCAGCGCGATGGTCACCGTCTGCTTCGGCGCGTGGACCCGGTCGAGCAGGTCGCCCCACACGGTCCAGTCGACGTCCCGGAACGGCAGGCCGAGCCGGCGGACGACGTAGGCGTCCAGGCCCTCCCGGTGCAGCACCTTGGGGATGTCGTAGATCGACGGCGCGTCGGGGCAGGAGATGACGCCCTCGGCGTCCACGTCGCACATCAGGCTGATCTTGCGCTTGAGCCCGGTGCCGATCTCCCGGTCCGAGCGGCAGACCAGCGCGTCGGGCTGGATGCCGATGTTGCGCAGCGCGGCGACCGAGTGCTGCGTCGGCTTGGTCTTCAGCTCACCGGACGGGGCGATGTAGGGCACCAGCGAGATGTGCAGGAAGAAGCAGTTGTCCCGGCCGATCTCGTGCCGCACCTGGCGGGCGGCCTCGAGGAAGGGCAGCGACTCGATGTCGCCGACGGTGCCGCCGACCTCGGTGATGACGACGTCCACCCGCTCGGGGCCCTCGGCCGCCGCCATGATCCGCGACTTGATCTCGTTGGTGATGTGCGGGATGACCTGCACGGTGTCGCCGAGGTACTCGCCGCGCCGCTCCTTGGCGATCACCTCCGAGTACACCTGGCCGGTGGTCACGTTCGACCGGCCGGTCAGGTCGGTGTCGAGGAACCGCTCGTAGTGCCCGATGTCCAGGTCGGTCTCGGCGCCGTCCTCGGTGACAAAGACCTCGCCGTGCTGGAACGGGTTCATCGTCCCGGGGTCGACGTTGAGGTAGGGGTCCAGCTTCTGCATCGTGACCCGGAGGCCACGGCTGGACAGCAGCGCCCCGAGGGAGCTGGCCGTCAGGCCCTTGCCGAGAGAGGAGACAACTCCGCCGGTGACGAAGACGAACTTCGTCGGCTGGGAGTTGTGGAGGAGCCCGTAGTCACGCGTGCCATGCGGTCGATCCACGGGAGACCACCGTAACACGATCGGCCGACCCGTCCGCCCGGCCCGCGGGCGTGCCGTGGGCCACCGCTGCGCCTCGCCCGCCCACCCCGCGCGGGCCGGCGGCCAGCCACACCAGCAGGGGCACCAGCAGGGCGGCCGCGGTCGCCGGCAGGGCCACGCCTGAGTCGTTGGCCGCCGCGCCCAGGGCGAGGCTCAGCGCGGTCGCCAGCAGCCCGGCCCGCAGCGTCGCGCGGTCGCTGGGCGGCAGCAGGTCGCCGCGGTCGCGCAGCAGCCCGGGCCGGCCCAGCGGAGCCGGCAGCCGGTTCGCCGGGCGCAGCAGCCAGACGGCGGCGACCAGCGCCACCAGCAGCAGCCAGGACAGCGGGCTGCCGAACAGGATGTCGAGGTTGGCCTGGGCCTTGCGGCTGACCACCGTCCACGCCTGGCCGGTGAGCAGCTGCTCGACGAAGCGGCCCAGGTGGCTGCGCTCGGCGGGGGGCCGCAGCCAGTCGGCGTAGGCCAGCGTCCCGACGGCGGCCACCGCCAGCGCCAGCACCGCCGCCATCCGGGTCACCGTCACGCGGGCGCCGGTGAGCAGCATCGCGAGCAGCAGGAAGCCGGGCAGCGCGGCGAGCACCCCGCCGAAGTCGCGGCCCAGGGCCGGCGTCCCGACCACCAGGACGGTGAGCGCACCGGCGCCGAGGACGACGCCGGCGGTGACCGGCCGGGCCCGCCCGCCCGGCGCCCGGCGGCCGGCGGCCGTCGCGAGCGCGGCGGTGAGCAGCAGCGCGCTGACCGCGAGCAGCCCGAAGCTGAGGTTGCCGTAGCCGGTGAACCGCCCGGCCACGATCGGGTCGTAGCCGAGCAGCCCGTCCAGCTCGAGGGTGGACCCGGTCAGCACGTCGCCCACCAGGGTGGCCAGCGTGATCGCCAGGACGGCGACCGGCGGCCCGAGCGGCCGGCGGCGCCACGGCCCCAGCGCGGCGACGGCGAGCACCGCCAGCGCGGCGAGCAGGACGCTGCCGGCCAGCGCGAGCCGGGGCAGGCCGGCACGCTCCCAGGGCAGCAGCCCGGCGAGGTAGCTGGCCACCGGCACCGCGGCGGCGCCGAGGGCGACCGGGCGCACCGCGCTGCGCAGCCGCTCCCCGGCCGGCCGCGGCGCCCGGTCGCGGCGCCGTCCCCCGGCCACGAGCAGGCCGAGGCCGACGACGGCGGCGTCCACTAGGACGAGCGCGACGAAGAACGTGCCGGTGCTGCGGTAGTGCACCGAGGCGGCGGTGTTGGCCCGCTCGAGCAGCGGGATGGCCTCGGCCAGCGGCGGCCGCTCGCCGTCGGACCGCAGCGCCTGGCCGTTCATCGACACCGTCCGGTCCCGGCCCAGCGCGGCGAGGACGGTGGGCGCGGTGTCGATGAGCTGCACGAACGGCGCCCGCCCGGTGCTCGCCGACGTCAGCCACCGCGGCTCGGTGAAGCCCGGCCCGGAGGCGATGCCGACGTGCAGCTGCGCCCGGCCGTCGTTGACCTCCGAGATCCCCTGGACCAGCAGCAGCGTCTCCCCCGGCGCGGCCGCCACGGCGTCGACCAGCCGGCCGAGCGCGGCGTCGATGCCGGCCAGCGCGGCGGCGCGGGGCCGCGGCTCGGTGCCGGTGTCGCTGGTCTCGAGGTCCGGCTCGCCGGCGTCGACCAGGTCGTCGAGGCCGACCAGCACCAGCGGGCAGCCGGTGAGCAGCTCGCCGGGGTCGGCGGGCAGCTGCTCGTGCCGGCCGATCGTCACGCCGGGGGCGGCGACGGCCAGGGCCGGGGCCCGGCCGACGACGGTGGCGCAGCCGACCGCCGCGCCGAGTGCGGCCGGGTCGGCGCCGAAGCGGGCCGTCGCGGGGTCCGCGGCGACCGCCGCGACCGCGGCCTGCGGATCGGCCAGGCCCGCCGCGGCCAGCCGCTCCTGCAGGCCGCAGTGCGACAGCGCGGGGCTGGCCGGCGGCACCGGCGCTACCTGCTCCGGGGTCTCCGCGGCGCCCGGGTCGGCCGGTGCCGCACTGGGCAGCGGGACCGTCGGCAGCGGCACCGGCGGGACCGACTCGTCGGGGGCCGGGAAGCGGGCGCGGTTGCCGGCCCCCAGGGTCGCCCAGCCGTCGAGCACGCAGCTGGTGGCGCGGGCGGCGCGCACCGACACCGCGCCGATCGGGGACCCCTCGGCCAGCGCCCACAGGCTCGGCGTCGCCTCCGGGTCCACGTCGTCCCACACCAGGCCCGGGACGCCGACGACGACCACCCGGTCGGCGGTCGCCTGGCCGGTGGTCGCGTCGTCGGCGGCCCCGGCGGTCCCCGCACCCACCAGCAGGACGGTGAGGACGGCGAGCAGCAGCGCCGCGAGCCGGGTCACCGCGGTGCGCCCAGCAGCTCGCGGTAGAGCGCGACGAGCCGGCGGGCGGTCGCGGCCTCGTCCGGCCAGGTCGCCGCCTGCCGGGTGCCGGCCCCGGCCAGCTCGCGGGCGCCCGCGGGGTCGTCCAGCAGCTGCGTGACCGCGTCGGCCAGCGCGGCGGCGTCGCCGACCGGCACCAGCCGGGCGCCGTCGCCGAGCAGCTCGGGCAGGCCGCCGGTGCGCGTGGCGACCAGCGGGGTGCCGGCGCGCAGCGCCTCCTGCGCGGTCAGCGAGCGGGCCTCCCAGCGCGAGGGCAGCACGGCGAGGTCGGCCGCGGCCAGCAGGTCGGCGACGTCGCTGCGCCGGCCGAGCAGCGCCACCGGCAGCCGCTCGGCGGCGATCCGGGCGGCCAGCTCGTCGTGCAGCGGGCCGTCGCCGGCGACCGCCACCAGCGGCGGTCGCGCGCCTGAGGCCCACCTGGCCGCGGCGTCGAGCAGGACGTCGTAGCCCTTCTGCGGGTGCAGCCGGCCCACGGCGACGACCAGCGGCTGGCCGTCGGCGACCCCGAGCTCGGCGCGGACCTCGGCGGCGGACCGGGACGGGGCGGGCAGCGGCGGTGCGGACACGGGGGCGACCCGGACGTCGCGGGCCCCCTGCCGCCAGGCGTTCTCGGCGAGGTCCCCGGAGGCGGCGAGGACGACGTCGGCAGCGCGGATCGTGGCCCGCTCGGCCAGCCGCAGCACCCGGCGCAACACGCCCCCGCCCTCGGGCAGGGCGTTGTGCAGGGTGAGCACCAGGGGCCGGTCGCGCCCCCGGCGGGCCGCCGCGGCGACCAGGCCGGCGCGCAGGCCGTGGGCGTGCACCAGGTCGGCCCCGGCGGTGGCGCGGCGCAGCGCCACGACGGCGCGGGCGTCCGCCGCCGGCGAGAGGCCGGCAGAGATCCCGACCGGCGCGAAGGCGGCGCCGGTGGCGCTGAAGCCGAACAGCTGCTCGGTGGCCGCGGGCCCGCACACCCGGACGTCCGCGCCGGCCGCGACCAGCGCGGGCAGCACGGCGCGCACGTGCGTGCCGACCCCGCCGGTGCTGGTGGCGAGGACCTCGGCCACCCGGCGGCCCTGCAGCGGGAGCCGCTCAGCCACCGTGCACCTCCCGGGGATCGCCTCGTCTCAGACCGCGCACGGCCGCCAGGAGGGGGCCGCGCGCCGTCCCCATCATGACCGCCGCGGCTGCGACCAGTGCGGTCGCCGCGGCCAGCACGCCGGCGCCGAGGGTCGCGACGAGCGCTCCCGAGGGCACCGGGTCGGCGCCGAGCGCACCGGCGACCGCCAGCCCAGCGGCCCCGGCGAGCCCGGCGGCGAACAGCGCGGGCAGGCCCGCCCGGGCGACCCCGGTGAGCCCGGCCGGTCCCGCGACCCGGACGACGACGGCGAGCAGCGCCAGCCCCGCCACGGTGACCCCGAGGCTGTGCCCGGCGGCCAGGGCGGCACCGCGGTCGGCCGCGGGCAGCGCCCCGGCCAGGACGACGTCGGCCGCCACCGCGAGCAGCCAGCCGCCGAGCACGCACGCCGTCGGCGCCTTCCACAGGCCCCGGGCGTACAGGGCGCGGGAGAGCACCGCCACCAGCCCGTAGCCGGGCAGCCCGGGGGCGAAGGCGACGATGGTGTCCCGCAGCGCGCCGACGACGTCCGCGGGCTCCCCGGCGAGGAAGACCCCGGCCATCGGCCCGGCCGTCGCCACGAGCACCGCCGCGGCGGCGGCCGAGGCGACGACGACCAGGACGGTCACCGGGGCCAGCGTCCGCCGGAAGCCGGCCTCGTCGCCGGTCTCCGCGCGCTCGGCCAGCCCCGGGTAGGCCGACGTCGCCAGCGGCACCGCCAGCGCGGCCCACGGCACGAGGAAGACGGTCAGCCCGGCCACGTAGACCACCTGGGTGCCGTCGGGGGCGCCGGCATTGGCCAGCCGGATCGCCACCGCGGCCAGCAGCTGCTGCCCCGCGAGGGTGAGCACGCCGGCCACGGCCAGCCGGCGGACCCGTGGCGCGGCGCCCACGGGGAAGCGCAGCGACGGCCGCAGCCCGAGGCGCAGCCGCCGCACGGGCACCAGCAGGCTGAGCGACAGGGCGGCCACGCCGAGCGTCGTCCCGACCGAGAGGACCAGCTCGGCGGGGGTGGACAGCCCCTCCGCCGTCCGGCTGCCCCCGATCGCGGCGAAGGTCAGGTAGGCCCCGGCGACGACGACGCTGGACAGCAGCGGTGCGAGCGCGGGGGCGGCGAAGCGGCGGTGCGCCTGCAGCACGCCGGTGAGCACGATGCCGATGCCGTACAGCACGACCTGCGGGGCGAAGACGACCAGGAAGCGGGCGGCGAGCTCCACCTCGAGCGGGTCCCCGTCGCCGAGCAGCAGCCGGGCCACCGGCTCGGCGCACAGCGCGAGCAGCACGGCCAGCGGGGTGAGCACCAGCAGGCTCCACCCGAGCAGCGCCGAGGCGGTGCGCCGCACCTGCTCGCGGTCCCCGGTGGCGATGCCGCCGGCGAGCATCGGCACCACGAGGCTCGCCAGCGCGCCACCGGCGACGACCTCGAAGACGATGTTCGGGACGTTGTTGGCCGCGAGGTACGTGTCACCGGTGCTCCCGGCGCCGACGGCGTTGGTGAACACCAGCGTGCGCCCGAACCCGGCCAGCCGGGCCAGCACGGTGAGGACGGCGATCAGCGCGGCGGCGCCGGCGACCCCCCGGGCGACGTGCGCGCGGGTCATGCGCCCTCCTCGCGGGGGCTCGTCGGCCGCATGACCGGGGTCGCTCTGCCCACTGGTGAGCCCGCGAGCCCGCTCACGCCCGGCGGCGGCCGAGCCGGTCCAGCTCCCGCAGCCCGGGCGTGGCCTCGATGACCCGCGTGAAGCTCACCCGCTCGCTGGCCAGGGTGAGCCCGACGACCGTGGCGAGCGCCGCGGCCCGCGGGAGGCGGCCCGGCACCGCCGCCAGCCGCAGCCCGAGCAGCGCCCCGGCGGCGTTGGCGCCGCAGTCACCCAGCATGACCCGCTCGCCCAGATCGGCGGGGAGCACCGCGAGGCCCGCACCGAGCGGTCCGGCGACGAGGGCGCCCGACGGTCCGCGCAGCCCGGCGGCGGCGGCGAGCACGGTGACCTTGGCCGCCCGGCCGGGGCGCAGGTCCAGCAGGTTCACCAGGTTCGCCGTCCCGGCGACCAGCCCGGTGGTGAGGACGGCGTCGGCGACCCTGGTGAGGCGATGGAACGGCCCCGCTTCAGGGTCCCGGGCCGAGCGGAGCGAGGCGTGGGGGGCAGCGGGGTCCTTCACGAGAGCCGCGGCGGCCGCGGCGGCCGCGCCGATGCCGGCGACCTTGACCGCGCCGGCCGAGACCCGCCCGGCCCGCAGGGCGCGCAGGTGCCCGGCCAGCCCCTTGTCCCGCGCCTGCTCGGGGCGGGCGCCGGCGAGGTCGTCGTAGCCGCCGACCAGCCCGGACACGGTGCCGACCAGCGCGGCGGCCGCCCGGGTGCCGGCCGGGGCGCCGGCGACCGCGGACGCCGTCGCGGCCAGGGCCAGCGCCGGGCCGCCGAGCAGGGTGACCGGGCGGCCGGCGTAGTTGGTGCGCCGCCAGGGCGCTCCCGCCGGGCGCGCGTCGAGCGCGGCTGCGCCGGCGAGGCCCAGCCGGGCCGCGGCCGCGCCCCCGAGGGCGAGCAGGGCCGACCGCTGGCCGGTCACGGGGCCGCGGCGGGGAGCGGCGGGACCGGCTGGGCGTCCTCCCCCGTGCCGTAGGCGCCCGAGGTGCCCTGGCTCTCCCGCCCCAGGGCGAGCACCGTGCTGATCCGGCCGGACGCCGCGTCGACGTTGTCGACGGTCGAGACGGCGGCCGAGTCCTCCGGGTCGGCGCGCAGGACGCCGACCAGACCGGTGTCGCCGGCCGAGGCGGCGTCCCCGGCGACGACGGCGCCCGAGCCGGCGCCGTCGAGCGCCAGCGCCAGGTCGACGAGGGTGTCGGTGCGCTGCTCGGCGTCGTCCTCGGCGGGGGCGCCGGCGGTGAGCAGCACCGCGAAGTCGGCCGGGGTGACCGAGCTGGACTCCACGTCGAGCACCTCGAGGGCGCGCAGCCCGGCCAGGACGGAGGAGAGCGCGGCGGTGTCCGGGGCCGCGGCGCCGGGCGCGGCCGGGCGCATGAGCACCTGGGCCAGCAGCGCGCCGACCAGCTGACCGGTGTCGTCGGTCTCGGGCAGCGTGACGCCGGTGGGCAGGCCCGGGCCGGTGACGTAGCTCTGCACCTCGGCGGCGGTGGACGGGTCGCTGTACTCCGGCTGCAGGCGGACGGTGCCGGTCACCGTGCCGCCGGCCTCGACGACCAGGGTGGAGACCTCCTGGATGGTCTCGGCGGCGACGTCCTCGCCGGTGGCCACCAGCACGACGCTGCGCCCGGCGAGGCTGCCGGCCACCAGCGTGGGGGCGACGGCCTGCTCGAAGTCCTCACTGGTGTCCAGCTGGGCCTGCAGGTCCTGGGTCCGGGTCTCCAGCTCGCGCTTGTCCTCGGCGAGGGCGGCCACCTCGCCCTCGAGGTCCTCGAGGATCGGCGCGTTGAGCGCCGTGGTGCCGATGACGATGCCCAGCGCGACGGCCAGGAAGACCGCGATCAGCGAGACGAGGTGGTAGCGGAAGTCGATCACGAGAAGAGGTTCTCCAGCCAGAACACGAAGCTGTTCCATTGGTCGACCATCAGGTCGAGGTAGACGCGGCCGGCCGCGGAGACGGCGAGGGCCGACCCGATGGCCACGAGGGCGGCGAGGACCAGCACGACCAGCGTCAGGGTCGAGATCCGGCTGCGGTAGAGCCGGCTGACGCCCTTGGCGTCGACGAGCTTGCCGCCCAGCCGCAGCCGGGTGAGGAAGGTCGACGCCATGCCGCCGCGGCCCTTGTCGAGGAACTCGACGAGGGTGGCGTGGGTGCCGACGGCGACGATGAGCGAGGCGCCCTTCTCGTCGGCCAGCAGCATCGCGATGTCCTCGCTGGTGGCCGCGGCCGGGAAGGTGATCGCGTCGACGCCGAGGTCCTGGACGCGGGCCAGGCCGGGGGCGCGGCCGTCGGCGTAGGCGTGCACGACGACCTCGGCGCCGCTCTTGAGGACCTCGTCGCTCACCGAGTCCATGTCGCCGATGATCATGTCCGGCCGGTAGCCGGCCTCCACCAGCGCGTCGGCGCCGCCGTCCACCCCGACGAGCACCGGCCGGTAGTCCCGGATGTAGGACCGCAGCGCCTGCAGGTCCTCCTTGTAGTCGTAGCCGCGGACGACGACCAGCACGTGCCGGCCCTCGATCTGCGTGGCCACGTCCGGGACGCCGACGCCGTCGAGCAGCAGCGCCCGCTCGCGCTTCATGTACTCCATGGTGTTGGTGGCGAACGCCTCCAACTGCACCGACAGGCCGGCGCGGGCCTCGGCCATCGCCTCGGCGACCGACTCGGGGGTCTGCTCGGTGCCCTCGGCGAGGACGGTGCCGTCCTCCAGCAGCAGCCGGTTGCTGTCGACGCGGACCGTCGTCCCCTCCCTGACGGCGGCGAGCACGTCCTTGCCGACGCCGTCGACCAGCGGGATGCCCGCGCCGACCAGGATCTCGGGGCCGAGGTTCGGATAGCGGCCGGAGGTGCTGGGCGCGGCGTTGACCACGGCCGCGACCCGGCAGGCCACCAGCGAGTCGGCGCTCACCCGGTCGATGTCGACGTGGTCGATGACCGCGACGTCCCCGGGCCGCAGCCGCTTGGTGAGGTTCTTGGTGCGGCGGTCCAGCCGCACGGTGCCGGTCACTCCGGGGGCCGCTTCCGGCGCCCGGCCACGGCGGAGGGAGCCGATGCGCATGGCCTGCACTCTCCCACGGAGGCCCCGGGCCGCCGTCCTCCGACGCGCATCGGCGACATACCAGTCACGCACAGTGTCCGACACCACGGAGCCATGACACGCCGGACACGCGCGGTCCACCCGCCCCTCGGTGGCGATCAGCCGGGCTGTCTAGCGTTGGGCGGGTGACTCCAGGGGCGCATGCAGTCGGTCGCACGGACTCCGACGACGACGTCCGCCCGGAGGCGCCCGAGGCGGTCCTCGCCGAGCTGCCCGCGCCCGAGCCCGGGACGCCCGAGGACGAAGCGCCCCCGCTGCCCGGCGCCACCACGCCCGCCCTGCCGGCCGCCGCCGAGCCCGAGCAGCCCGCCCGCGGACGGCGCGGCCGCCGCGCCCTGCGCGGCCCGGGCCTGCGGGAGCGGCGGCGCCAGCAGACCCGCGCCACGATCATCGAGGCGGCCGCCGAGCTGTTCGCCGAGCGCGGGTTCGACGCCGTGAGCGTCGTGGAGATCGCGCAGCGGGCCGGCGTGGTCGAGAAGACGGTGTTCAACCACTTCCCGGTCAAGGAGGGGCTGGTCTTCGAGGCCGACCCGCCGATGCGGGCGGCGCTGCTCGAGGCGGTGCGCAGCCGGCCCGCGGGCGAGTCGGTGACCGCGGCGGCCGGCACCTTCGTCGTCCGGGCGATGAGCGGGCTCGGCGCGCCCGAGGCCGCGGCCGGCGTGGCCGAGATGGCGCAGGTGATCCGCGGCAGCCGCACGCTGCAGGTGCGCGAGCGGGAGATCCTCGGCGAGCTCACGACCGCGCTGGCCGAGCTCATCGCCGAGGAGACGCGGGCCGAGCCCGGCGAGCTGGCGCCGTGGCTGGCCGCGCACGCGGTGCTCAGCCTCTACGCCGCGCTGCTGGAGCTGGCTCGTGACCGGGTGCTCGCCGGGGTCTCGGGTCCGGAGCTGTCCGCCGAGCTGCGCGCCCGCGGCGAACGCGGCCTGGCCCTGCTGCAGTTCGGCCTCGCGGGCTACGCCAAGCGGCGGTAGCGCCGGACCACGCCGCCGCGGGATCGGCCCCGAGTGAGCAGTTGGGATCGGTGTCGTCCGCGCGTCTGCGCGCGTCGGCGACCGCAGCTGCCCACTCGGCGCGGCAGTGGCGTCAGACGGCGATCTGCAGGGCCCGCAGCAGCTGGGTGGTGCGGTCGCCGGGGATGTCCGGGTCCTGGGTGAAGAGCGCGACGGCGACCATGTACTCGTCGTCGCCCGCCCAGCCGCGACCCTCTGCGCTCAGCCGGCGGATGTGCTCGCGCACCTTGGGCTCGCTGCTGTACTCGCCGTAGTCCAGGCCCATCGCGAGGAAGTTGGCGACGCGGTAGCCGAGGTCCTCGGCGGTCCGGACCGTCGTCTCCGGGTCGGCGTAGCTCGGCACCGCGGTGACGACGTTGCGGTAGCCGGCCTTGAGCAGCTGCAGCACCAGGTCGTTGCCGTACACGCCACCCCACAGCTCGGGCATGCGGATGTCGCGGTCGGGCGCCGGGATGTAGGGCGGGTTGGCGATCACCGTGGACACCGGCGGCGCCGCCGCGGAGTCCGCGCCGTCGAAGAAGTCGCCGAGCTCCACGGTGTAGCGGTCGGCGACCCCGCGGGCGGCGATGTTGTCCCGGGCCCGCTCGACCGAGGAAGCGCTGATGTCGAAGCTGCGCACCCGCAGCTCCGGCAGGCCGGCCACCACGTCGGCGATGGCGGTGGCGTCCCCGGTGCCGAGCTCGACCACGCCCTCGCGAGCCCAGCCCAGCTGCTCGCGGTAGTGCTGCAGCAGCATGCAGACGGAGAACCCGTAGTGCGCCGACTCGTCGGCGGAGGAGAAACAGCTCACCGGGCGGCACCGGGCAGCGGGCGGTGGACGAGGGGACGCGTGGCTGCGGCGGTGCGACGTCGGTGGGGCACCATCCGGCCCTACCCCGCCCGTTCCGCCGTCACTCCTGCTCGCCGGTCCCGCCCGTCACGCCGCCGCCCGGGCGGTCGCCGCCACGGCGAGCAGCTCCCGCGCGTGCGCCTGCCCGGTGTCGCTGTCGGCCAGCCCGGACAGCATCCGGGCCAGCTCGCGCACCCGGTCCTCGCCGTCGACGGCGCGGATGTCGGTGGCCGTCACGCCGGCCCCGGTGTCCGGGGACTTGTCGACCACCAGGTGGGTGTCGGCGAAGGCGGCGACCTGCGCCAGGTGGGTGACGACGACGACCTGGTGCCGGCGGGCCAGCCGCGCCAGCCGCCGGCCGATCTCCCCGGCGGCCTGCCCGCCGACCCCCGCGTCGACCTCGTCGAAGACCATCACCGGCACCGGGTCGGCACCGGCGAAGACCACCTCGATGGCCAGCATCACCCGGGACAGCTCCCCGCCGGAGGCGCCCTTGTGCACCGGCCGCGGCGGGGCGCCGGGGTGGGCGGCCATCAGCAGCGCCACCTCGTCGATGCCCTCCGGCCCCGGGGCGGCCGGGTCGCTCTCGATCGAGAAGGAGACGCGCGCGCTCTTCATGGCCAGCCCGGCGAGCTCCCGGCCGACCTCGGCGGCGAACCCGTCGGCGGCGGCCCGCCGTCCCACCGACACCTGCGCACCCAGGTCGTCGACCTCGGCCCGGGCGGCGTCGCGCGCGGCCTCCAGCGCCTCGAGCGCCTCGTCGGAGACGTCGAGCTCGTCCAGGCGGCGGCGGGCGTCCTCGGCCCAGGCCAGGACGCCGTCCACGCCCTCGCCGACGTCGGCGTACTTGCGCACCAGGACGGTGATCGCGGCGCGGCGGTCCATCACCTCGGCCAGCCGGGCGGGGTCGGCGTCCAGGTCGGCCACGTAGGTGGCGAGCTGCCCGGCGACGTCGGAGACGACGGCGATCGCGTCGTTCAGGTCCTGGGCGAGCATCACCAGCGTCGGGTCGTCGGAGGCGGCCAGCGCCCGTTCGGCGATGGCGAGCGCGGCAGTGGCGTCCTGGGGGAGGTCGTCGCCGAGGTCGCCGGTGACGTCGCCGACCAGGGCGGTGCGGGCCTCGTCGGCGGCGGCGCGCAGCGCGTCGGCGTCGCTGAGCCGCCGCGCCTGCGCGTCCAGCTCGACGTCCTCCCCGGGCTGCGGGCCCACCGCCTCGATCTCGTCCAGCCCGTGGCGGAGGACGTCGGCGGCCTGGGCCAGCTCCCGGGCCTGGCCGCGGCGGCGCTCGAGGTCGCCGGCCAGCTGCCGCCAGCGGGTGTGCGCCTCCCGGTAGCGGTCCAGCAGCTCCAGGTGCCCGGGGCCGGCGTAGCGGTCCAGCGCCCGTCGCTGCTCGGCCGGCCGCGACAGCCGCAGCTGGTCGCTCTGCCCGTGCACCGCGAGCAGCCCTTCCGCCAGCTCGGCGACCACGCCGACCGGGACGCTGCGCCCGCCCAGGTGCGCGCGCGAGCGGCCCTCGGCGCTGACGGTGCGGGCCAGGATGAGCGTGCCGTCGTCGTCGGGGTCCGCGCCGGCGTCGGCCGCGCGCTCCCAGACCGGGGAGTCGGCGGGCAGGGCCAGCCGGCCCTCGACACCGGCCCGGCCGTTGGCGCGCACCCGGCCGGGGTCGGCCCGGCCACCGAAGAGCAGCGTCAGCCCGGTGACGACCATCGTCTTGCCGGCGCCGGTCTCCCCGGTCACCACGGTCAGGCCGTCGCCGAGCTCGAGGGTGACGTCGTCGATGGCGCCCAGCCCGCGGATGCGCAGCTCGGTCAGCCGGCCGCGCGCGGTCGCGTCGCCGGCCGGGACCGGCTCGACCGGCGGGACCTGCTGCGCCGGCCGGGCCGACCGCCGGGTCTCACGCGTCGTCGTCCGTGCCGGCACCGCGGCCCTCCTCCCCTCCGTCGCCGCGGACGTAGCCGCGGGTCAGCACGTTGCGGTCCGGCGCCATCTCGTGGCCCGGGTCGTGCCGGCGCGCGTCCCGGAAGCCGCGCACCGGAAGACCGAACTTGGCCACCAGCCGGTCGCCGAACGTGGTCGCGTGCACCCGGGCGATGCGCACCGGCCGCGCGGCCCGGCGCACGTCGACCCGCCCGCCCTCGGGCACCTCCAGCACGCGGCGGCCGTCGGCGGAGACCCGGGCCCGGTTGCCGTCGGCCGGGATGGCCACGGTGAGCACCGAGTCCGGCGAGGTGACCAGCGGCCGGGAGAACAGCGCGTGCGCGTTGGACGGGACGACGAGCATGGCCTCGACGTCGGGCCACACGACCGGCCCGCCCGAGGAGAACGCGTAGGCCGTGGACCCGGTGGGCGTGGCGAACAGGACGCCGTCGCAGCCGAAGCTGGTCAGCGGGCGGCCGTCGATGGCCACGACCACGTCGAGCACCCGGGACCGCTCGGACTTCTCCACCGACGCCTCGTTCAGCGCCCAGGTGCCGCCGACGACGGCGCCGGTGGCGTCGAGGACGTCGACCTCGATGGCCAGCCGCTTCTCCACGGAGTACTCGCACTGCTCGATCGCGGTGAGGGTCTCCTCGACGGCCTCCGGCTCGGTCTCGGCGAGGAAGCCGACCCGGCCGAGGTTGACGCCCATGAGCGCGGCGTTGCTGTAGCGGGCGAGTTCGGCCGCGCGCAGGAAGGTGCCGTCGCCGCCGAACACCATGACGATCTCGGCGCCGCGGGCGGCCTCCGCGTCGGCGGGCACCACCTGGGCGCCCTCGATGCCGAGCGCGGCGGCCTCGTCCTCGAGCACCCGCACGGTGATGCCGTCCTTCGCCAGCCGCGCGGCGGAGCTGCGGGCGAGCTCGACGATGTCCTGGCGTCCGGTGTGCACGGCGAGCAGCACGTGCCGGCGCCCGCTGGGCGCCCACACGGCGGGGCTGACCTCGGTCACGCTTCCTCCTCGCTGGCGCTCGTCAGTGGCGTGCCAGGCGGTGCGGTGTCCCGCTGGGACCTCGGGAGCTCGGTCACCGGTCCTCCTCGGGGGCGGCGGGCGGGGTGCCGGCACGGCCGCGGGTCCGGCCGGCTGGTGGGGGCTGGGTACCCGCGACGCTCATGACGGCCCCTCCTCGACGGCGCGGCGCACGTCCTCCTCGCGCGGCGGCCCGGCGTCCCGGCGCAACCAGAGGAAGAACTCGACGTTGCCGGCCGGCCCGGGTAGCGGGCTGGCGACGACGCCCGCCGTCCCCCACCCCAGCTCGGCGGCGGCGCGCGCCACCATCAGGACGGCGTCCTGCCGGTGCGTCGGGTCGCGGACCACGCCGCCGGCGCCCAGCCGCTCGCGGCCGACCTCGAACTGCGGCTTGACCATCGGCAGCAGGTCCGCGTCGTCGGTGGCGCAGGAGGTCAGCGCCGGCAGCACCAGCCGCAGGGAGATGAAGGACAGGTCGGCGACGACCAGGTCCACCGGGCCGTCGATCTGCTCGGGCGTCAGCGTGCGGACGTTGGTGCGCTCGAGCACCGTCACCCGCTCGTCGGTCCGCAGCGACCAGGCCAGCTCGCCGTACCCCACGTCGACGGCCACGACCTCCCGGGCCCCGCGGCGGAGCAGCACCTCGGTGAAGCCGCCGGTGGAGGCGCCGGCGTCCAGCGCCCGCCGGCCGTCGACGGCGACCGGGAAGGCCTCCAGCGCG
The DNA here is from genome assembly GCF_054050015.1 of Geodermatophilus sp. SYSU D01176. NCBI lineage: Bacteria > Bacillati > Actinomycetota > Actinomycetes > Geodermatophilales > Geodermatophilaceae > Geodermatophilus > Geodermatophilus sp. SYSU D01176. The sequence continues at coordinate 16,285 of NZ_JBJGYN010000063.1, forward strand.
CCGAGCAGTTTGTGCGCGCCGCGGGACACCCAGCCGGGCTCGTCGGGGTCGGTGCGCACGACGACGGGGGTGTTCGGGTCGACGCCCGTGGCGGGCTTGGTCGCCGCCTGCCCGGAGACGGCGACCCGCCCCTCGGCGATGAGGGCGACGGCGTGCTCCCGGGAGCGGGCCAGCCCCCGCCGCACGAGCTCCGCGTCGAGTCGGCTGCGACGGACCATCAGAGCTGGTCGATCGTGCCGAGCTGGCGCTGCAGCCGGGCGTGCTCGGCCTCGAAGACGGCGACGTGCTCGGCCACCGGGCGCAGGGTGAGGTCGGCGAAGCGCGGACCGTCGTCGGTGCCGGCGTCGCGGACCTGCTCCACGGCCGGGACCGAGTCGACCGACACCGGCGCCGGACCGCTCTCCGGCCCGGGCCGCGGCGGCCCCGGGACCGGTCGCGGTCGGTTCGGCTCGGTCATCGCTGGCCTCTCGGGTGGACTGATCCGGCGCCGGCGGGCGCCGGCAGGGCCTCGGGGACCGGCGGCGCGGGCGCCGCCCGGTGTGCCCCCCCCAGCTCGCGAGGGTACCGGCCGGGGCCGACGCACACGGGCCGACGACGGGCGCTAGCGTTCGGCCGCCCGGTCCCCGAACGCGATGGAGGCGTGCCCGCGTGGCCACCATGGAGCAGTGCATGACCGCCCTGCAGGGCATCCTCGGCGACCTCGCGGCCAAGCCCGCGGCCCAGGGCCTGGACCGGAGCCTGTCCTGCCGGCTGACCGACCTCGGGCAGGTCGTCCGCGGCCGGCTGGCCCGGGGTGCGGTGCGCGACCTGCGGGCCGAGCCCGAGGGCGAGTCGCTGGAGAAGGCCGACATCCGGCTCACCATGAGCAGTGACGACCTCGTGGCGCTCACCGGGGGTCAGCTCTCCTTCGGCCCGGCCTGGGCGTCGGGTCGGGTGAAGCTGGAGGCGGGCCTGCGCGACATGCTGCGACTGCGCACGCTGCTCTGAGGAGGAGCCCTCCCCCGGCCGCGAGAGAGCTCCGTCCTCCCCGTGAAGGGCCCCCTGCCCCCCGCCACTCGCAAGCTCGCGGCGGGACCCTGCACGGGGCCGGCCGGAGCTGAGGGCGGTGCCGTTCGGGGCCGGCGGGGCCCCCCTGGAGGAGGGCCGTGCGGACCACCGCGCACCTCAGGACGCCAGCGCCCAGCGCCGCAGCGCGGCGGCCGCGGCCTCGTCGTCGGCCGCCACCCGCGCCGGCGCGGCTCCCTGTGGGTGGCGGGTCCAGTGGGCGACGCACAGCGCGCGCAGTCCGTCGAGCCCGTCGGGGCCGTCGGGGCCGGCGGGGCCGCCGCCGGCATCCCGACCGAGCCGGAGCGGGCCGTCCCCGCGGACCGACCACGCGCCGCAGCGCCACCCGCCGTCCGCGGCGACCACCGCCGCGTGGGGTTCGAGCAGACCGGCGGCGTCGGGCGCCAGCAGGTCGGGCCGCTGGTCCGGGCCGGCGGCCAGCAGGGTCGCCGGGACGGTCACCCCCGTGAGGACCAGCAGCGTCGCCGCGCCGGCCCGGCGCCCGCCCTCGACGTCGGTGTCGAGCCGGTCGCCCACCACCAACGGGCGTCGCGCGCCCGTACGGCGGACGCACTCGGCGTGCATCGCCGGGTCCGGTTTGCCGGTCACCAGCGGACGGCGGCCCGTCACGCCGCTCACCACGCCCACCAGCGCACCGTTGCCGGGCAGCGGTCCGCGCGGGGAGGGGATCGTCGCGTCGGCGTTGGTGGCCACGTGCTCGGCGCCGTTGCGGACCGCCACCACGGCCTCCGCGAGCTCGGCCCACCCGACGTCGCGGCCGTAGCCCTGCACCACCGCCAGCGGCCCGTCCTCGGCGCGGGTCACCACGGTGAGCCCGACGGCCCGCAGCGCGGCGGCCACGCCGGGCCCGCCGACCGGCAGCACGCGGGCGCCGGCGCCGAGACGCTCGGCGACGACCGTGGCGGCCGCCTGCGAGCTGGTGATGACCTCGGCGGCGCCGGCCGGGACCGCCAGAGCGGTGAGGTGCGCGGCGACCTCCTCCGGCGTCCGTGAGGCGTTGTTGGTGACGAAGCCCACCCGCATGCCGGCCGCCCGTGCGGCCGCCAGCGCCTCGGGCACGCCGGGCACCGCCTCGGGTCCGACGTAGACGACGCCGTCGAGGTCGAGCAGCGCGACGTCGTACTCGCGGCAGGGCGGGGAGGGCGCCCCCGCGGCCAGGGGTACGGGCGCGCCGTTCACGCCGTCTCCCCGCCGCGACGGGCCCGCACGCCGCGCAGCGCCCGCGAGTAGTGCCCCACGTCCGGCCGCATGGCGACGGCGAGGGCCAGGTGCTCGGCGGCCAGGTCGAGGTCGCCGGCCCGGCTGGCCGCCAGGCCCAGCCCGAACTGGGCGTAGTCGTCGGCCGGGTTGCGGACGGTCAGTTCCCGGAAGGTGCCCACCGCCTCGGCGTAGCGGCCGGCGTCGTACTGGGCGCGGGCCAGCGCCTCCAGCAGGCTGCGCGACCCGGGCTCGGCCTCCGCGGCGCGGGCCAGGATCGTCGCGGCCGCCGCGGGGTCGCGGCTGGCCAGCAGCTGCAGCCCTCGCTGGTACCAGTCGTAGACGTCTCCGTCGGGCACCCCCGCGTCGGACACCGCCGCTCCCTCGATCGGGGTGCCGCCGGACGGGATCGACGTCGCCGGCCCTCCCCGCAGCCCGCGACGGACACCATCCGGAGCACCGCTCCTACGATTCCCGTCGTGCCCTCGTCGTCGGCGGACTCCCCGCACCCGGAAGCTGCGACGGGACTCGACGTCCGGTCCTTCCGCGCTCTCACCTACCGGCGACGAGACCCCGGCCACCTGGCCCGGGTGAGCTCGCCAGCCTACGACCTGGTGACCCCGGAGGGCCGGGACCGCCTGGCCGCCGCCGACCCGCACAACATCGTGCGCCTGATCCTGCCCGGCGTCGCGTCCGGACCCGACGGCACCGGTGCACACGCCCTCCAGCAGTCGGTCGGCGAGGCCGCCGGGACGCTGCGCGCCTGGGAGGACGCCGGGGTGCTCGAGCGTGATCCCGAAGCGGCGCTGTGGGTCTACGCCATGCGCCCCGCCGACAGCGCTCCGGAGACCGTCGGCTGGCTGGCCGCGGTCACGCTGCCGGCCCCGGGCTCCCGCGCCGTCCTGCCTCACGAGGACACCTTCCCCGGTGCCGTGGAGGGGCGCCGCGCCCTGCTCGAGGCCACGGCGACCGACCTGGAGCCCATCGTGCTCGCCCACGATCCGCACCCCGACGTCCCGGCCCTGACCGTCGCCGCGCAGGACGGCGACCCGACGCTGGAGCTGACCGACGCCGACGGCGTTCGGCACGCCCTGTGGCGGGTCACCGACCCGGCGCTGACCGGCCGGGTGAGGGCCGCGCTCGCCGGCACCGGCGCGGTCATCGCCGACGGCCACCACCGGTTCGCGGCCGCGCGAGCCCAGGGGGCACGCGCGGTCCTGGCGCTGCTGACCCCCATGGGACCGGGCGGGCTGCGGGTCCACCCCATCCACCGGGTGGTGCCCGACCTCGCCCTCGGCGAGGCGCTCGAGGCCGCCTCGGCCGGCTTCCGGGCGACCGGGCTGCCCGTGGGCTCCGGAGGCCCCGTCGGGACCGTCCAGCGCTGGCTCGCAGATCCGGATGAGACCGGTCTGCTGCTCAGCGACGGCACCCGACTGGTCCGCCTGGACAGCCCGTCGGCCGACGTGCTCGACGCCGTCCCCGCCGAAGCACCCGCGGCCTGGCGCGGCCTGGACGTCGTGCTCGCGCACCACGGCCTGGTGCAGCGGCTGTGGGGCCGCGCCGACGACGCCGAGGGGGTCCGCATCGCGCACGGCGTCGACGAGGCGCTGGAGGGCGCGCGCAGCCTCCGCGGCGTGGCCGTGCTGCTGCGGGCACCCTCGCCGGCGGACGTCGCCGCCGTGGCCCGCGCCAACGCCCGCATGCCGCGGAAGTCGACGCTGTTCGTCCCGAAGCCGCGGACCGGCCTGGTGCTGCGGCCCCACGAGGACTGAGCGGCCGGTCACGCGCTGCGGGCGTCGGTCCCCGCGGAGCGCGGCACCTTGCGCCCGCGCCGGCAGTTGACCTCCGTCACGGACGCCGTGCCGGTCGCGGTCCGCCAGAAGCGGCGCTGCAGCGCGCCCTCGACCTCGATGACGTCGCCCGGCTGCCACGCCGCGACCCGCTTCTGCAGCCCCCGGTCGTAGCTGATGCAGGGCAGCGTGTCCGTCGACTGCCCGCGGGCCCCCGGCTCGGGCCGCCGCACCACCAGGCGGAAGCTGACCAGCGTGTCGCCGCTGGGCAGCGTCCGCAGCTCCGCGGGGGCGGACAGCCTCCCGCGGAGCACCACGTCGTTCCGGTCGATCACAGCCACGCTCATGACGGCAGCCTCGCCGCCCGGTCAGGACGCGACCAGGTCTGCCCGCGGTCTGTGGACCGAGCGTGCCGGTGTGGACGGAGCAGCCCCCGCTGTCGGAGGTCAGTGCTGGGCGTCGTCCTCCGCGGGTGCGGCTTCCGCCGGCCCACCGACCTCGCCGAGGAGTTCGGCGACCTCGGCCTCGACGTCGGAGTCGAAGTCGTAGTCGGCGGGGTCCGGCTCGTCGCTCTCCCGGCGGTCCGCGCGCACGGCACCGACGTCCGCGTCCGCCGGCTCCGCCGTGGTGGACGGCTGCTCGGTGCGCTCCCCGCCGGCCTCGGCGGGCTCCTCGACCGGCGCGGGCAGCTCCTCCTCGGAGAACTCGACGTCGGGGTCCTCCGGGGTGTGCGCGGCCACCGCGGCCTGCCACTCCTGGGCGAGCGCGTCCTCGCCGGAGGCCTCGAGGAGGTCGGCGTAGGCGGCGGAGAGCCGCAGGACCGCGGGGTCGGTCCAGTCGACCGAGTCGGGCCGGGGGCGGCCACCGAGGGCGCCCTCCAGCACGAGGCGCGCCGCCGACAGTTCACCGAGTTCCTGCCGCGCACCGGCCTCCACCAGCCGCAGCTCGACGGTCTCCTCGGCGTCCGGCTGCTCCGCCAGTGCCTCCCGGACCAGCCGCAGCGCGACCTCCGGGCGGCCCAGGGCCCGTTCGCAGTCGGCGAGCACCGCCCGGTACCCCTCGTCGCCGCTCATCCGGCGATAGGCCCGCAACTCGCGGGCGGCCTCGGCGTAGTCGCCGGCGTGGTACGCGGCCACGCCGACGGCCTCGCGTACGACGGCGACGCGGGAGGCACGGTCGCGGGCGGCGCGGGCGTGGGCCAGTGCCTCTTCCGGCTGGTCGTCGACGAGCGTCCCGGCGACGACGAGGTGGCCGGCCACCTTCTGCGCGTTGCGGGAGTCCAGCCCGCGCAGGGCGGCCCGCACCGACTGGTCCAGGTCACGCGGGTCGGCCCACTCGGGGATCTCCGGGCCCGTGGGCGCCGGCGGGGTGCGCTCGGCTCGCTCCGGGCGTCCGCGTCGGTCGTCCGAGGGACGGCGGTCCCGCCAGTCACCCCGCTGCCCGCCGGGACGCTGCGGGCGGCCCTCCCGCCTCTCGGGGCCGTCGGCGCGCGGGCCACGCGGCCGATCGCCCCACGCAGCTCGCTCGCCCTGACGCCGGTCCCCGACCGGGCGGCGGTCCTCCCAGGTGCCGTGGGCCGGACGCTCGCGGTCCGGCCGCCCACCGCGGTCCTCGCGTGGACGCTCGGCCTGCGGACGGCGGTCCCGCCATCCACCGCCCGTCGGGCGCTCGCCGTCAGGACGCCTGGGCCTGTCGCCCCGGGACCGGTCACGGTCACCCTGCGGACGAGGATCCCGCCAGGCCGGACGGTCGTCCGACCGGCCTCCCTGCGGGCGGCGGTCCTGCCACTCCCGGCGTGGCGCACCGGCACCTGCTCCGGCGTCACGCTGCGGGCGGCGGTCCTGCCACTCGCGGCGTGGCGCACCGGCACCTGCTCCGGCGTCACGCTGCGGGCGGCGATCCTGCCAGCCCGATCGGTCGTCCCGGGACCGGTCACGGTCACCCTGCGGACGGCGGTCCTGCCACTCGCGACGTGGCGCACCAGCGCCTGCACCGGAATCACGCTGCGGGCGGCGGTCCCGCCACTCCTGCCGCGGCGCGCTCTCGCCTCGACTCGTGCCATCGCCCTGGGGTCGACGATGCGGCCGGTCCCCGTCGGGACGACGCTCCTGCCAGCCGCCGCGGGTGTCCTCCGACCGACCACCGGCCGACCGCCGGCCCTGCCAGGATCCCTGTCCGCCACGACCCACGGATCCGCCCCGGGGCCCGGCTCCCCTGCCCTGCGGACGGCCCTGCCCGGAGCCGCCGCGGCCTCCTCGGGGTCCCTGTCCGCCGGTACCGCCGGCGCCTCGTCGCGGTGAAGTCATGAACGTCTGCGTACCTCAGGAGTTGGGTGCAGCACGCGCGGCGCTGCAGGAGGGACAAGGAATGCGGAAACGACAGAACGGGGGTCAGAGCACGTGGCTCCGACCCCCGTTCTGGAATGGTTGTCCGGCGGCGTCCTACTCTCCCACCCCGTCTCCGGGGCAGTACCATCGGCGCTGAGAGGCTTAGCTTCCGGGTTCGGAATGGATCCGGGCGTTTCCCTCTCGCCATGGCCGCCGTAACGCTG
>NZ_JBJGYN010000064.1:0-22060 GCF_054050015.1 Geodermatophilus sp. SYSU D01176
CCCGTTCCGGAGGACCCGATCCTCCGCGACGAGCTCGACGCCGTCCTGGACGCCGCCGGCCTCGACCTCGCCAGCGCGCAGCCCTACGAGGCGGTGGTGGGGGGCCCCCCCCCCCCCCCCCCCCCGGGGCGGTGGCCCGCTCGGCGAGCGCCTTCGGGGACCTGCGCGAGCGCAACCCGGTGGAGCTCACCCTGGACGTCGGGGGCAGCCCGGTGCCGGTCGACGCGCTGCTGCACCGCGCCGTCATCGGCCCGGACGACGGCACCAGCCCCCCGACGGCGCTGCTGGTCGTCGAGCTGGAGCCGGCCCACGGCCCCCGCCCGTTCTCGTTCCCCAACACCTACCAGGCGGTGCGGGGCACGGTCGGCGAGCTCAACCGGGCCACCTCGCTGCAGCAGCTCTACGACATCACCGCGCAGGCGGTGCGCGAGCTGACCGGCTTCGACCGGGTGATGGTCTACCGCTACGACGCCGACTGCAACGGCGAGGTGGTGGCCGAGGCGAAGGCGCCCGGGCTGAACTCGTTCCTCGGCCTGCACTACCCGGCCTCCGACATCCCGGCGCAGGCGCGGGCGCTGTACGAGAAGAACTGGCTCAGGCTGATCTCCGACGTCGACTACCGGCCGGTGCCGCTGCGGCCGGTGCTGGTGCCCTCCACCGGGGCGCCGCTGGACCTGACCCTCGCCACGCTGCGCAGCGTCTCGCCGGTCCACGTCGAGTACCTGCACAACATGGGCGTGCGGGCCTCGATGTCGATCTCGCTGCTGCGCGACGACCGGCTGTGGGGCCTCATCGCCTGCCACCACTACTCCGGCCCGCACGCCCCGCCGTTCGCGACCCGGGCGGCCGCGGAGTTCCTCGGCTCCACGCTGTCGCTGCGCCTGGTCGACCGCGCCGAGGAGGACGAGGTGCACCGTGCGCTGCAGGTGCGCTCGACGCTGGCCTGGCTGACCGCGGCCACCCTGGACGAGGACCGCCCGCTGGCCGACACGCTGCTCGGCTCCCCCGACCTGCTGGACCTGCTGCCCGCCGACGGCGTCGTGGTGCAGCTGCAGGGCCACCGCGGCCGTCTCGGCACCCCGCTGGCCGACGGCACCGCCGAGGCGATCGCGGCCTGGGCGGCCGCCCAGGGCGAGGACGTCGTCGCCACCGACTCGCTGCCCCGGTCCGCGCCGCAGCTGGGGATCCCGGTGGAGGCCGCGTGCGGGGTGCTGGTGCTGCCGCTGCCGGAGGGGCAGTTCGTGCTCTGGCACCGGGCCGAGGCCAGGCGCACGGTCGACTGGGGCGGCGATCCGCACAACAAGGCGATCGCCGAGCGGGAGGGGGACACCGTCCGGCTGAGCCCGCGCAAGAGCTTCGAGCGGTGGCGGGAGACCGTCCGCGACCGGTCCGAGCCGTGGACGGCGCAGGAGGTGTCCGAGGTGGGCGAGCTGCGCACCCACCTGCTGGAGGCGCTGTACGCCCGCAGCCGCAGCATCGTCCGCGCCGCGGAGACGCTGCAGCGCTCGATGCTCACCGACCCGCCGGAGTCCCCGCGCCTGCAGGTCGCCGTGCGCTACGTCCCGGCCGCCCGCGAGGCCCAGGTCGGTGGCGACTGGTACGACGTCTTCGAGCAGCCCGACGGGTCCACGGTGGTCGTCATCGGCGACGTGGTCGGGCACGACACCGCGGCCGCCGCCGACATGGCCCAGCTGCGCGGGCTGCTGCGCGGCATCGCCTACGACAGCGCCGACGGCCCGGCGACCGTCCTGCGCCGGCTGGACTCCGCCGTCGCGGGCCTCGGGCTCGGCGCCCTGGCCACCGTGCTCGTCGGCCGGCTGACCCCGGACACGCAGACCGGTGGCACCCGGCTGCGCTGGTCCAGCGCCGGGCACCTGCCCCCGCTGCTGGCCGAGCCCGGCGACGGTGTGCTGACGCTGACCACCCCCCGCGCCGAGCTGCTCCTGGGCGTCGACCCGGCCGCGCCGCGCACCGAGTCCGAGGCGTTGCTCGAGCCGGGGTCCACGCTGCTGCTCTACACCGACGGCCTGGTCGAGCGGCGCGACCAGGTGTTCGACGTCGGCGTCGAGCGGCTGGCCGACGAGCTCGTCGCCGTCCGCGAGCGGCCGCTCGAGGCGGCCTGCGACGAGCTCATCGGCCGGATGCTCCCCGACGGCGCGGAGGACGACGTCGCGCTGGTCGCCGTCCGGCTGCGGACCTGACCGTCCCTCCGCCTCGTGCGTGATCTCCCTCAGGGCAGGGCGATGAGAGCTGCCAGTCCCCGTCCCGGTTGACACCCCATGGCGGGGACCTCGACCGGGCGGGTCCTGCGGGACGGCGCTCGCACGGGACTCGACCTGGCATGCACCATTCCCGTTCGGGCTTCCCCTCCGCACGCAGCATCCGCTTGGCGCGGTGGTCGACCGGCCCTCGGGGTGGTCTGACCGATCGATTTCCCGCGCCGTGTTGGTCTGCACGTCGAATACCGACTCACGGGAGGCAACGCCATGCGGAAACTGGCCTTTGGCATGAACCTGAGCCTGGACGGCTACATCGCCGCGCCCGGCGACGACCTCGGCTGGAGCGTGCCGAGCGACGAGCTGTTCCAGTGGTGGTCCGACCGGGTGGGGGCGACGGGCCTGGCGCTGTACGGGCGCAGACTGTGGGAGACGATGAGCTCCCACTGGCCGACCGCCGACCAGCAGCCTGGCGCCACACCGGCGCAGATCGAGTTCGCCCGCCGCTGGCGGGACATGCCGAAGGTGGTGTTCTCCTCGACGACCAGCGCGGTCGACTGGAACGCCCGCCTGGTCACCGGCGACGCTGTCACCGAGATCACCCGGCTCAAGACCGAGGATGGCGGTCCCATGGACGTCGGCGGCGCCACCCTCGCCGCGGCGGCCATGCGGGCCGGGCTGATCGACGAGTACGCGATCGTCACCCACCCGGTCCTGGTGGGCGGCGGCACGCCGTTCTTCACGGCCCTGGACAACTGGGTGAACCTGAACCTGGCGGAGACCCGGACGTTTCCCGACGGCGTGCTCCTGACCAGGTACGAGACCAGGCGGTGAACACCCGACCTCGGATCGGCGCGGGCTCGGGTCACCCAAGGATCTCATGGCCGTCAGGGGATCCTCTGAGAGACACCGACGGCTGGCTGCTCCGACCCCTTGAACGTCGCCGAAGCAGCTTCGTTCTTCGGGTCGACCCGCTCCGCAGCGGCTGGTTGACGGCCGTCTGCGACGGCAAGGCGATCAATCGCTGAGGTCTTGGCGCAGCCCCGTCTTCGTCAGCAGGCCGTCGCGTTGGTGATCAGATCGCAACCCGGTTGTCGGCCGTTGGCGTGTCATCGAATGCGGCGGAGCTTCACCATTGGCCGGCCTCACCCTCGTCGTGGTGCAGGCTGCCGGGCAAACCACCCGCGCCGGGAGGACGGAGATCGTCGTGACGGGACCTGTGCACCAGCGGTCGAAGGCGGCGCTGGACGCCGACATCCGCGCCCGGCGCCGCACCGCGCTGGTCGTCAACGTCCGGTCCCGCCGGGGACGCCGTCACTTCGCGACGGTGCACCGGCGGCTGCAGGCCACGGTGGAGCTGGTCGACGTGCGCCCGGTCGCCGACCCTCGAGGCCTGCCCGAGGCGCTCGCCGCCGCGGCCGACAGTGGCGCCGACCTCGTGGTGGTGGGCGGCGGCGACGGCACGCTGAGCGAGGCCGCGCACCAGCTCGCCCACCGCGACGTCTGCCTCGGCGTGGTCCCGCTCGGCACGACCAACAACTTCGCCCGCGGCCTCGGCCTGCCGCTCCGCCTGTCCGCCGCCCTGCGCGTGCTCACCGACGGCAAGGTCGCCGACGTCGACCTCGGCCACGTGGCCGGGCAGCACTTCGCCAACCTGACCAGCCTGGGGCTGTCGGTGCAGGTCGCGGAGCACGTCCCGCACCGGCTGAAGCGGGTGCTCGGCCGCGCTGCCTACCCGCTGACCGCGCTCGCACTGCTGCCCGACCACCGGCCCTTCGCCGCGCGCCTGCGCATCGGCGACGAGGTCCACGAACTCGCGACCCACCAGCTCAACATCGCCAACGGCAGCCACCACGCCGGCCGGGCGATCGCCCCCGACACCGGCCTCGACGACCGCCAGCTGGTGGTGTACCGGCTCGGCGACGCCAACCGGCTCAGGCTGAGCCTCGCGACCGTCCGCCAGACGGTCATCGGGCCCCGCCGGCCGCTGGCTCGCACCCGGTTCCTCACGGCCTGCGAGGTGTGGTTGGAGACCGACCCGCCCCTCGCGCTCGACGTCGACGGCGAGATCCGCGGACGCACGCCCGTGCGGATCGCGCTCGAGGCCAACGCGCTGCGGGTGATGGTCGGCACGGGCTTCCCGGACCGCTGATCACTACATGCCTCGCGATCATGGGCCTCTCCTGGGACGAGGAGCGCCGGCTCCTTCCGCGACGGGGCAGGGTGATTCGTCCGCACGCCGCTCGCGTGGGTTCCTGTTTTCATGCGTCCGTGACCGCGCCGTGGCGATCGCTCGCGCCCTGCAGGCGCGGACGTGGGTCGAGCAGTTCCACGACCCGCCTCACGCGGTCGTCGAGGACTCCGGCGGCTACCGAGAGACCCTGGGCGGCAGGGCCAAGACGTTGTCCCGTCAGGGGAACCTGCTACGGCGACGTTCGGAGGGGCCGGGCGTTTGGTCGCCGGGTCCCGTAGGCGATCCCTGTACGGGACGTCCCCGATCCGCGTCGCGCCACCGAGCCGCACGTGGACGTCGGGATCGATGACCTCCGCAGAGACACCGCTCGTGTGATCGGCGCCCCCGAGTGCGGCCAACGAGCCGACTGAACTCACGAGTTTCATCGAGGTCGCGGCCGACGCCGTCTCTGGGCCGATCCCGCTGTGGTGGGTGAGCGCCCCGATCGAGGGCCCGGGGCACCGTCGTCGCCTCGGGAGGAGTCCCTGCACCAGGACGTCGGAGCAGCGGCACACCCGACGGCGCCAGCCCACACGTCTTTCAACCCCCGCGCTGCTCCCGTCCCGGTTCCCGGTCATCCGTGAGCGTCCAGCAGCGCGCGGCTGGCGGCCTCGCGCCACGTGCGCTCACAGGCTCCCGGGCGGCGGGCCGGGGAGCCCGTGCCTCAGGTCCGGTCCTGCTCCGGCGGGGAGCTGAACCGGGCGCTGAGCCCGTCGCCCTGGTCGCCGCCACCCCCACCTGGCAGGGGCGCCTCGTCCTCCGCCGCGCGCACGACGGCGTCGTCGGCGAGGTCGTCGTCCTGCCGTTCCGTGGGGGCGTCGCGCTCCAGCGCCTCGAGCACCCGCCGCTCGTCGGCGGTCAGGTCCGCCGGCCCGAGGTGCTCCCCCGGCTCACCGGCGTCCGACCCGCTGGCCATGGCCGAGTCGGGTTCGAGGTCGTCCGGGCTGGTCATCGTCGTCTCCTCGGGCCGGATACCGGGTCAGCGGGGGAAGTTCGGTTCCAGACGCGGCACGATCTGCATCTCCGGCACGAAGGCCGCCGGGTGCAGCGTCACCAGGTAGCGCACCATCTCCGCGACCGCCGACGGCGGCATCATCAGGTGGGCCGGGATGCCCCACTGCTCCATCATCGGCGTGTCCATCGCCGCGGGGATGACCGCCTGCACGCGGCACGGGAAGGGCCGCTCGACGCCGTCCGCACCGCGCACCGCCTTCTCGCGCAGCTCCCGCTGGATGCACCTGGTGGCGTTGAGGAAGCCGGCCTTGGAGCCGTTGTAGGCGATGGCGCCGCTGCCCGAGGTGATCGCCGACAGGCTCACGATGTGGACGACGTCGGCGGTGCGGCCCTCCGGCAGGTGCTGCACCCGCTTCACGAACTCGCTGGTCAGGAAGACCGGCCCCTCGCAGTTGACCGCCTGCACCCGCTGGTAGTCCGCGAGGTCGATGTCGGTGATGTAGCCGGGCCGGTCGATCCCGGCGACGTTGGCCAGGATGTCGAAGGCGTCGCCGTGCGCGTCGACGAGCTGCTGCACCACCGCGCGACGGCTCGCGTCGTCGGTCACGTCGAGCGCGACCACCTCCGCCGACCCGCCCGCATCGGCCACCAGCTTCGACGTCGCCTCACTGCCCGACGGGTCGATGTCGGCGATCGCCACGTGCGCGCCGGCCTCGGCCAGTGCCACGCAGGTGGCCCGGCCCAGTCCGCTCGCCCCGCCCGTGACCAGCGCCACCCGTCCCTGCAACGCCCTGCTGTCGGCCATCGGCTCCTCCGTCTGTCGATCGGGATGTCGCCGACCAGCCTGGTGGATGCCGCCGCCCGTCGCAGGTCGGACGATCAGGCTGCGGTGCTCCCCGCGGCGTCAGACGACGGTGGCACTCCCGGACGCCGTCCGCACCCCACCGAGGCCCGTGCTCCACACGTCGGCGAGCGTCACCGTCTGCAGCTCGCGCTCGGCGATCAGCTCCAGCAGCTCGTCGTAGACCGTCGTGATCGTCGGCTGGTTGGCGTGGCCGACGACGATGGCCTGCGCGGCGAACCAGCGGTCGGCCGCGTCCATCAGCTCGGCGCCCGTGAGCAGCCGGTTGTCCTCGAGCGTGCTGTTCCACATGACGATGGTCGGGTGCCCGAGCTCGGCGCTGATCCGGTCGACGCGCAGGTCGTGGAAGCCGAAGGGCGGCCGCATGAACGGCGTCCGGATGCCGAAGGTGCTCTCGATCCAGTCCCGGTTGCGCCCGATCTCCTCGGCGATCTGGTCGTCGGAGAGCGTGGTCAGGTCCGGGTGGGACCAGGTGTGGTTGCCCATCGCGACCTGGCCGGAGTCGATGAGCGGCTGCAGCTGGTCGCCGTTCTCCTCCCAGGAGGAGTAGCGGCCGTTGGGGAAGAAGGTCAGCCGCACGCCGCTGTCCTGGGCGAACCGGCACAGCGACGCGACGACCTCGGAGCTGGTGCCGTCGTCGATGGTCAGCGCCAGGGAGCTGCCATCCCCGGGCAGCCGGTCGACGACGCCGATCGGCGCGGGCAGCACCCCCGGCAGGACCACCTCGGGCGCCGCCACCGGCGGCGGGCCGACCGGTTCGGCGGCCGCGGCGGTGCTCACCGGAGCCCGCGTGGGGTCCACGAGACCGGCCGTGCCACGGCCCACGGCCGTGCCGGCCAGCCCCGCGGCGAGGAAGAGGAGGAACCGTCGGCGCTCCATGCCGGCGGACGCTAGGGAGCGACACCGACCCGCCCCCGCAACGACACGAGCCCCCCGAGTGGCTGGCACCGGCCGTGCTTCACCGGTCACCCGGTGTGCTGGGTCACTCGTGGCTCCCGCGATCCGGCGCGGACGTCGGAGCCCACGCCCGGGCTAGCGTCCCGCGCATGGTCTCCTCGTGGGACGACTCGCGCCGGGCGTTCGCCGACGCGGCGCACTGGTTCGTGGGCACGGCGGCCCTCGTCGGCGGCCGGTGGTCCCGGCCGGCCCTGGGCGAGTGGGACGTGCGCGCCCTCGTGGGCCACACGAGCCGCTCCCTCCTGACGGTCGAGGCGTACCTGGCCCGTCCCGCCGCGACCGTCGAGGTCGGCTCCGCGAGCGACTACGTCCGCGCCACGAGGGCGGTCGCCGCCGACCCGGCCGTCGCGGCCCGCGGACGGGACGCCGGGGCCGCGCTGGGCAGCGATCCCGCAGCCGCCGTGGCGGAGATCGCCGCTCGCGTGCTCGCGCTGGTCGAGACCCGGGACGGCACGGAGCCGGTGACGACGATCGCGGGCGGCATGCGGCTCGCGGACTACCTACCCACCCGCACCTTCGAGCTGGCGGTCCACACCGCGGACCTCGCCACGGCGCTGGGTGCGCCCCTCGACGTCCCGGCGACGGCCGCGGCGCAGGCCCTGCAGGTGGTCGCCGACCTCGCCGTCTCCGACGGCCTCGCCGGCCCGGTGCTCCTCGCCCTCACCGGCCGGGCCGGCCTCCCCGCGGGCTTCTCGGTGCTCTGAGGCGGTAGGACGACGGGCGAGATCGGCGGTCTCGCACGCGTCGCGGCCGGTGACCGTGCGAGACCGCCGATCTCGCCGCCGCGACGGCAGGGACCGCCAACCGATCAGCACACCGTCGCGAGCACGGGGTCAGCCGACCGGGACCAGGCCCGCCTCCTCGATGAGGCGCGCCTGCTCGCGGCACCAGGGTGACCAGGCGTCGCGGTCCTGGGACTCCTGGCGCTCCCGGAAGGCCGCCCAGTCCAGCAGCTCCCACTCGCCGACCTCGTCCGGGTCCGGTGCGGGGGTGCCGGTGAAGCGGCCGAGGTAGACCGGGCAGATCTCGTTCTCCACGACCCCGCGGAACTCCGCGCGGTAGCGGTAGCCGGGCAGCGCCGGGCGCAGCTCGCCGACCTGCAGGCCCAGCTCGAAGGCGGCGCGGCGGGCGATCGCGGCGGCGTCGTCCTCACCGGGGCCGGGGTGGCCGCAGACGGTGTTGGTCCACATGCCCGGGAAGGTCTGCTTCCCCTCCGCGCGGCGGGTCACCAGAAGCCGGCCGGCCTCGTCGAACAGGTACGCGGAGAAGGCCCGGTGCAGCGGCGTCTCACCGTGGTGCACCAGCGGCTTGGGCATCGTGCCGATCGCCGTGCCGTCGTCGTCGAGCAGGACGATGAGCTCCTCCGGTGCCTGGTTCACGGTGCCATCGTCCCGGATCGCCCGAGCACGTGCCGGGCGCCGATCGGCCGCGGCGACGACTGGCGGCGATCCCGCCCGGCGGGCACGGTTCCCCGGTGGACAGCTTCGCGCGCGACGGTCTGGTCTTCGACGTCCGGGACGGCGGCCCCACGGACGGCGACCCCGTCGTCCTGCTGCACGGCTTCCCGCAGGACTCGACCGCCTTCACCACCGTCGCCGGCGAGCTGCACGGCGCGGGGTTGCGCACCCTCGCCCCCGACCAGCGGGGCTACTCCCCCGGCGCCCGGCCGCCGGGTCGCGCGGCCTACCGGCTGCGCGAGGTGACCGACGACGTCCTGGCACTCCTCGACGAGGCCCACCTGGGCAGCGCGCACGTCGTCGGGCACGACTGGGGGGCGGTCGTGGGCTGGGCGCTGGCGGCGCGACACCCGGAGCGGGTGCGCACGCTCACCGCGCTGTCGGTGCCGCACCCGGCGGCGATGGCCAAGGCCCTCGTCATCAGCGACCAGGCGCTGCGGTCGTCCTACACGGCGCTGTTCCAGGTGCCGGTGCTGCCCGAGCGGCTGCTGCTGGCCGTGGGGGGCGAGCCGCTGCGGCGGATGCTCCTGACCAGCGGTCTGCCGGTCGACGTGGCCGACCGGTACGTCGAGCGGATGCGCGAGCCGGGCGCGCTCTCGGCGGCGCTGGCCTGGTACCGGGCGCTGCCCCTGGACGCCCGGACCACGGTCGGCCGGGTCCGTGTGCCGACCCTGCACGTGTGGAGCACCCGCGACGCGGCCCTCGGCCGCACCGCCACCGAACTGACCCGGTCGTTCGTCGACGCCCCCTACCGGCTGGAGGTGCTCGAGGGCGTTCCCCACTTCATCCCCGAGGTCGCGCCCGGCCGCGTCGCCGAGCTGGTCGTCGAACACGTCCGCGCGCACGCCTGACGGCGCGGCCGGCGGGCGACGCCCCTCGGGAGACGACGCCCGGAGGAGTCAGAGTCCGGATCGGTGCCCGTCCGCGCCGGACCTGCACAGGATCGGCGACCCCACCCCGGCCGTGCCCACGGTCAGCCGAGCAGGGGGCCCAGCCGATGGGCGACCCCCTCGGCGAGTCCGACGTGCGCGGTCAGTGCCGCGGGGTCGACCCCGCGGACGGTGAACACCAGGGCGGCCACCAGCGCGCCGGCGGGCGCCCGCACGGGGACCGCCGCGCACGTGAGGTCCGGGTGCACCTGGCCGGCCTGCACCGCCCAGCCGCGACGGCGCGACTCGCGGATCTCGACGTCGAGGTCGGCGGGCCGGACGACCGTCCGCTCGGTGAGCCGGTGCAGCCGGGCGGGGCTGAGGACCTCCTGCCAGTCGGGCTGCTCGGCGAGCAGCAGCTTGCCGGGGGCGGAGGCGTGCAGGTGGCGCTCGACCAGCTCCGGGGCCTGCAGCGGGTGGTCCGGGTCGACGTCGGCGCAGTGCAGCGTGGACGACGTGCACAGGACCAGGTGCACGCCGCAGCGGACCTGGCCCCGCAGCTCGGCGACCACCTCGCGAGCTGCCGTGCACACCGGTGCGGCGCCGTTCCCGCCCGTGAGCCGGGCCGCCTTCCGGCCGATGGCGAAGCCGTGCAGGTCGGGGAGCCGCACCAGGTACTCCTCCCCCACCAGCAGGTTCAGCAGCCGGTAGGTGGTCGCCGGGGGCAGCCCGAGCTCGTCGGCGACCTCCTTCGCCGTCACGCCGGCCCCGAGCCGGGCCACCGTCTCGAGGATGGCGAGCGCGCTCTGGACGGCCTTGGGCTGGCGCCCGGTGAGCCCCCGGTCGATGCTGGGCGTCATCGCCGCGGCTCGGCCGGGACGCTGCCCGGGAGCACGCTGCCCGCCGTCGCCTGGTCGTAGACGCCGACCGCGCGCAGCCGCTCCGGAGCCCGCCACCGCAGCCACACCGCCCATGCCACCCCGGGCGCCAGGGCGCCGAGGAAGACGGCGGTCATCGCCTCGCCGTTCCAGCGCGCGGCACCGGCCATGGCGGCCAGCAGTCCGGCCAGGCCCACCGCCCCGGCCAGCACGCCGCCGACGAGCGGCGGCACGGTGAGCTCGCCGATCCTGCGCAGGAACACCGGCATGGCCAGGCAGGCCAGCACGTAGGCCACCATGTAGCCGAAGGCCGAGACGGTGAGCGAGCCGACCAGCACCGACAGCGGCGCGGCACCGAGGACGAGCGCGACGACCGGGACGCCGACGACCCCCGGTGCCACCAGGGCCAGCGCCCGGTGCGGGGTCTCGAACCTGCGGTGCGTCCGGCCCAGGGTGCGGGGCAGGACCTGCTCGCGGGCCATCGAGAACAGCACCCGGCCCAGCGCGTTGGTCGAGCCCGTGACGCAGGCGAAGAACGACGCGGCGATGCCCACGTCCAGGAGCCGCCGCAGCAGCACCAGCCCGTTGCGGTCGGCGAGTTCCGCGACCGGGACCGGACTGGTCAGCACGGCGATCGGAGCCGCGCGCAGGAGCAGGACCTGGGCCACCGCGGCCGCGAACACGAGCACACCGGCCACCGCCGGGGTCCACAGCACCGCCCGCGGCACGGCCACGAGGGGACGGCGGGCCTCCACCCCCAGCACGGCGGCGCTCTCGAAGCCCATGAACGCGGTGACGCCGAGCACGACGCCGACGGCGAGCCCGCCCCAGTGCAGCGGCGCGTCGACGACCGGCGCCGCCGTGTCGGGGGCGCCGCGGGCGACCAGCAGCAGCGCCCCGAGCACGACGACGACCAGCAGGACGGAGACCACCTCCAGGACCAGGGCGATCCGGGCCGACAGCTGGATGCCGCGCACCGCGAAGGTGGTGGCGAGCAGGCCGAGCCCGCTCGCCAGCAGGGCGACCACCGGTGGCGTCGGCTCGAGGCCGAGCAGCCCCGCGCCGTAGAGCGCCGAGCCGACCAGCGCCGCCATCGCGACCGCGGCGTAGCCGATGAGCAGCGCCCAGCCGCCGACCAGGGCGCCGACCGGCCCGAGGCCCTTCGCGGTGTAGCTGTAGGTGCCGCCGACCGCGGCCATGCGGCGCCCGAACTGGGTCAGGCACCAGCCGACGAGCAGCACCAGGGCGGTGGCCGCGACGAACGCCGGCAGCGTGGCCGCTCCCGCCTCGACCAGCACGATCGAGGGGACGACGACCATCGCCGCCGTCGGGGCCAGCGCGGACACCGACTGGGCCAGCACCTCGGCGAAGCTGAGCCGGCGCCGGCGCAGCCCCTCGACCGGCGACCGCCGGGGCAACCGGACGGTGCTGCGCTGTGCCATGCCGCTCCCTTCGACTGCTGCGGGAGGGTAGGGCAGCCGCGTGTCGGCGACCTCGTCCTCGAATGAGAAAACGTGATCGCCGTCTCCCGTTCGGTGTAACGAGAACGTTTCCGGTTCATGACGGCCGTGTAACCGCCCACCTCGCGGCCCGGGTCAGGCTCGACAGCCATCGCCGTCCGCCCGGCAGCCCCGCTGCCGCCGCCCCGGAGGTCGCCCATGGCCACCGTCTCCGACCCACCGCCGGCTCCCCCGGCCACCCGTCCCGCGGAACACCACCGCCTCAGCGGCCGCCTCGGTGCGGGCGCCATCGTCTTCATGGTCGTGGCCGCCGCCGCGCCCCTGACGGTCATCGCCGGATCCGTGCCCATCGGCATCGCCGCCGGCAACGGCGCCGGCTACCCGGCGATGTACGTCGTCGCGGCCGTCGTCCTGCTCTTCTTCGCCGTCGGCTTCACCGCCATGACGCGGCACGTGCCGAACGCCGGCGCGTTCTACTCCTACGTCGGCACCGGGCTGGGCCGCGGCGCCGGGCTGGGCAGCGCGCTGGTCGCGCTCATCAGCTACGTGACCGTGCAGGGCGCGGTGTACGGCTACGTCGGCTTCCTCATCGGCGACCTCGTGGCCGGCCACGGCGGGCCGTCGCTGCCGTGGTGGCTGTGGACCGCTGTCGTCCTGGCCGTCACCGGCCTGCTCGGCTACCGGCACATCGAGCTCTCCAGCAAGGTCCTCGGCGTCCTGCTGGTCGCGGAGGTGGGCATCGTCCTGGTGCTCGACGCCGCGGTCATCGGTCGCGGCGGCGGCGACGAGGGGCTGTCCTCGGCTCTGGTGCGGCCCGACGAGGTCCTCTCCGGCGCTCCGGGCATCGGGCTGATGTTCGCCATCGCCGGCTTCATCGGCTTCGAGGCGACGGCGATCTTCCGCGACGAGGCCCGTGACCCCGAGCGGACCATCCCGCGGGCGACCTACCTGGCGCTGGCGATCATCGGGGTCTTCTACACGCTGTCCGCCTGGGCCATCGTCAGCGCGTGGGGCGACGGCTCGATCGTCGAGGCATCAGCCGCCGACCCGGGCGGGATCGTGGTGGCCACGGCCGCGCAGTACGTCGGCACGGCGGCGGCCGACGTCATGCTGGTGCTGTTCGTGACCAGCCTCTTCGCCGCGATCCTGTCGTTCCACAACGTGCTGTCGCGCTACGTCTTCTCGCTGGGGAACACCGGCGTCCTGCCCCCAGCGTGTGGGCGCAGTCACGCCCGGCACGCCTCGCCGCACGTCGCTTCGCTGGTCACCACCGCGGTGGGCGGCCTGCTGATGGCCGTCTGCGCCGTTGCCGGACTCGACCCGGTGCTGGAGATCTTCACCTGGCTGGCCGGCATCGCGAGCGTCGGCATCGTCGTGCTGATGCTGCTGGCCTGCGTGGCCGTCGTCGTCTTCTTCCGCCGTACCCGGCTGGACCGGCGGCCGTGGCACAGCCTGGTCGCCCCGGGCCTCGGCGGGGTCGGCCTGGCGCTGATCCTCGTGCTGCTGGTCCGGAACCTGCCGCTGCTCATGGGCGGCTCCACACCCCTCGGCGTCGGCGCCGGCGTCCTGCTCGCCGTCGCCCTCGCCTCCGGCTGGCTGCTCGCCCGGGCCCGCCCGAACGCCGCGCGGAACCTCACCGCGGCGACCCCCGCCGACAATGCCCCGCAGATCTGAGGAGGACCCGATGACCCTGACCACCCCCCGCTCCACCGTCACCCACCCGCTGTCGCGGATGACCGCCGAGGAGATCGTCGCCGCGCGCGAGGTCCTCGAGGCCGCCGGGCTGCTCGGCGACGCGACCAAGTTCGTGTACGTGGGCCTCGAGGAGCCGCACAAGCGCGACGTCCTGGACTGGACGCCCGGTCAGCCGATCGAGCGGCGACTTCGGGTGCTCCTCCTGGACCGGGCGACCGGCGACGGCTGCGACGTCACCGTCTCGGTCACCCGGGGCGCCGTCGTCCGCGACGAGGCGATCGACGCCGTCGCCGACGGGCAGGTGCCGATCCTCGACGCGGAGTTCGAGGCCATCGAGCCCATCCTGGCGGCCGACGAGCGTTGGGCCGCCGCGATGGCCAAGCGCGGGCTCGAGGTCTCCGACGTGCGGGCGGTGCCCCTGTCGGCCGGCTCCTACTTCCCCGACGAGTCCGGCCACCGCGTGGTCCGCGTGCTCGGCTTCCACCAGTCCGACCCGGCCGACCTCCCGTGGGCACACCCGGTCGACGGCGTCGTCGCCTACGTCGACATCACCCGCGGGATCACCACCGCGGTGCACGACCACTTCGAGCTCCCGGTCCCGGCGGAGCGCGCCGACCTCGACCAGGCGACCCACCCGCACGCGGTGCGCGACCTCAAGCCCATCGAGATCACCCAGCCCGAGGGGCCCAGCTTCACCGTCGAGGACGACGTCGTCCGCTGGGCCGGCTGGGAGTTCCGGGTCGGCTTCGACGTCCGCGAGGGCCTGGTCCTCAACCAGGTGTCCATCGACGGACGGTCGGTGGTGTACCGCGCCTCGATCGCCGAGATGGTCGTGCCCTACGCCGACCCCTCGCCCGTCCGGTTCTGGCAGAACTACTTCGACACCGGCGAGTACCTCTTCGCCCGGTACACCAACTCCCTCGAGCTCGGGTGCGACTGCCTGGGCGAGATCCACTACTTCGACGCGCTGATCTCCGACGAGGACGGCAACCCGCGGACCATCCGCAACGCCATCTGCCTGCACGAGGAGGACTACGGCGTCGGCTGGAAGCACACCGACCTCTTCAACGGGATGGCCGAGACCCGGCGGTCGCGCCGCCTCGTGATCAGCTTCTTCACGACCATCGGGAACTACGACTACGGCTTCTACTGGTACCTCTACACGGACGGCACGATCCAGCTGGAGAGCAAGGCCACCGGCATCGTCTTCACCTCCGCCTACCGCGGCGACGAGCACCCGTACGCCACGGAGATCGCCCCGGGGCTGGGTGCGCCGTTCCACCAGCACCTGTTCTCGGCACGGCTGGACATGGCGGTGGACGGCCTCGGCAACACGGTGCACGAGGTGGACGCGGTCCGGGTGCCGGTGAGCGACGTCAACCCGTACGGGAACGCCTTCCAGCGGCGGCTGACCCCGCTCACGCGGGAGTCGGAGGCGCAGCGGGTCAGCGACGCGACGGTGGGCCGGACCTGGCACGTGGTCAACCCGTCGAAGACCAACCGGCTGGGCCAGCCGGTCGCGTACGCGCTGCACCCGCAGGCCTCGCCCGTCCTGCTCGCCGACGACGACTCGTCGATCGCCCAGCGGGCGGCGTTCTCGACCAAGAGCCTGTGGGTCACCGAGTACGACCCCGCCGAGCGCTATCCGGCCGGCGACTTCGTCAACCAGCACCCCGGCTCCGGCGGGCTGCCGTCCTTCGTCGCCGGGAACGCGCCGCTGGAGGACACCGACGTCGTCCTCTGGCACACCTTCGGGCTCACGCACTTCCCGCGCCCGGAGGACTGGCCGGTCATGCCGACCGACTACACCGGCTTCACGCTCAAGCCGGTCGGCTTCTTCGACCGCAACCCCGCGCTGGGCCTCCCGCGGTCCACCTCGTCGCACTGCGCGTCGCACGGGTCGTGACGACGGCTGCCGTTGCCACCCGGCCGGGGGCGCTCGCCCTCGGCCGGGTGGCCGCCGCCCTGGCGGTGGCCGGGGGGCTCGTGCACGTGCTGCTGCTGGACGTCACGTCGCTGGCCTCGCTGGCGATGGCGGCGACGGCGGCGGTCTGCCTGCCGTGCGCCTGGCGGCTGTGGCGGCGGCCGACCCGGTCCGCGTGGCGGATGACGCTACTGGCCGACGTCACGATGCTCGCCCTGCACCTGCAGGTCCTCGCCGAGCCGGCCGGGGGCGGGGCGGCGCACGCGGCGCACCACGGTGCCGCTCCCGGCGGGCTGGTGTGGACCGGACTCACCCTCATCGCCGGGTCGCTGGGAGCCGGCGGAGTGGCGCTCCTCCGAGGGTCGGGGCGACGTCGACGGGGACCCCTGCCGTCGCTCCACCTGCAGGCCTGAGCCGCCGTACCGGTGGGGTCGGCGGCGTCCGGTGGCGCGGCAGTCCCCGTCCGACCACGGGGGGACAGCCCTCGGGGGCCGGCGCCCGCCGGGAGGCCATTGTGCCCTCGCGCACATCCGGGTACCGTCACGACACCAACCGACCGCTCGGTCAGTAAACAGACCACCCATCGACGGCGGACCCCCAGGGAACTGGGCGGCGACCGCGCCCGCCGCCCAGCTCCCTGGGGTCCACCGCACGCCGCGCCACCCGGACGACACGACGACGTCCTCGGGCGCCGTCGACCGTGGCGCGTGTCACTGGGGGTTGCTTCCGCAAGGCGCAACCGCCAAGCTGGGCCCACCAACTACTGACCGATCGGTCGGTTATTTCGTTCCCGCATGCACACTGCCGGATCCGGCGAGCCGGAGGAGCGACGATGTCCCACGAGAACACCGAGGTCTACCTCGTCGACGGGGTGCGCACCCCGCAGGGCAGGTACGGCGGCGCCCTGGCGTCCGTCCGCCCCGACGACCTCGCCGCCCTGGTGGTCGGCGAGGCGCTGCGCCGGTCCGGCGCTCCCGGGGAGGCGGTCGAGGAGGTCGTGCTGGGTGCAGCCAACCAGGCGGGCGAGGACAACCGCGACGTCGCCCGCATGGCCGTGCTGCTCGCCGGGTTGCCGGACACGGTGCCCGGCTACACCACCAACCGGCTCTGCGCCTCCGGGCTGACCGCGACGGCGTCGGCAGCGGCGTCCATCCGAGCCGGGGAGGTGGACCTGGCCATCGCCGGCGGGGTGGAGTCGATGACTCGCGCCCCGTGGGTGATGGCCAAGCCCGGGACGCCCTGGGCCAAGCCGGGCGAGGTGGCCGACACCGCGCTCGGCTGGCGGTTCACCAACCCCCTGTTCACCGCCCACGACGAGGCGGTCGAGCACCCCGAGGACCCGCGCACCCGCAAGATCACGCTGTCGATGGGTGAGACGGCCGAGGAGATCGCCGCCCTCGACGGCCTCACCCGCGAGGAGTGCGACGCCTTCGCGGTCCGCAGCCACGAGCGGGCGGTCGCCGCCCAGGACGCCGGCCGGTTCGACCGGGAGATCGTCCCGGTTCCCGTGCGCGGGAAGAAGGACACCGTCGAGGTGACCACCGATGAGGGTCCCCGTCGGGGCTCGACGACGGACACCCTCGGCAGGCTCAAGCCGGTGTTCCGGGCGGGCGGCATCGTCACCGCCGGGAACAGCTCGCCGCTGTCGGACGGCGCCGCTGCCCTCGTGCTCGCCGGCGGCGCGGCGGTCGAGCGGCACGGGCTCACCCCACGGGCACGGATCGTGGTCAGCGCCAGCGCCGGGGTCGCACCCAACGTGATGGGCCTGGGGCCGGTCCCGGCGACGGAGAAGGCCCTGGCCAAGGCCGGCTGGACCGTCGACGACCTGGACGCCGTCGAGCTCAACGAGGCCTTCGCCGCCCAGTCGCTCGGGGTGCTGCGCCGGCTGAAGATCGACGAGCAGATCACCAACGCCGACGGCGGCGCGATCGCCCTCGGCCACCCGCTCGGCTGCTCGGGTGCCCGCTTCCTGGTCACCCTGCTCGGGCGGCTCGAGCGCGAGGGCGGCCGCCGTGGCCTCGCCACCCTCTGTGTGGGCGTCGGTCAGGGCGTCGCGATGCTCGTGGAGACGGTGTGAGCGCCGCCGTCCCGCCCCGGGTGGGCGTCATCGGAGGCGGCCGCATGGGCGCCGGCATCGCCCAGGTGTTCCTGGCGGCCGGCGCCCGGGTCGCGGTCGTCGAGGCCGGCCGGGAGGCTGCCGCGGCCGCCCGCGGGCGCGTCGCCGACGGCCTGGAGGAGGCCGCCCGGCGGGGAAAGCTCGACGGCGACGTCGCCACGGTCCTGGACCGGCTGACCGTTGTGGACTCCCCCGCGGCGCTGGACCGGGAGACCGGCCTGGTCGTCGAGGCCGTCCCCGAGCAGGCCGACCTCAAGGCCCAGGTGCTGCGGGCCGCCGAGGCAGCCGTCGCTCCGGACGCCGTGCTGGCCACCAACACCAGCTCCCTGTCCGTCACCGAGCTCGCCTCGGCCCTGGAGCGCCCGGCCAGGTTCCTCGGCCTGCACTTCTTCAACCCGGTGCCGGCGTCGAAGCTGGTGGAGGTGGTGGTCGCCCAGGAGACGACCCCCGAGCTGGTCGGCGCGGCGAGCGGCTGGGTGCGGGCCCTGGGCAAGACCGACGTCGTGGTGAAGGACTCCCCGGGCTTCGCCTCCTCCCGGCTCGGCGTGCTGCTGGGGCTGGAGGCCATCCGGATGCTCGAGGAGGGCGTCGCCGACGCCGAGGCCATCGACACCGCCATGGAGCTGGGCTACCGCCACCCGATGGGGCCGCTGCGCTCCACCGACCTCGTCGGCCTCGACGTCCGGCTGGCGATCGCCGAGTACCTGCACCGGACCCTCGGCGAGCGGTTCGCCCCGCCGCAACTGCTCCGCGACAAGGTCGCCGCCGGCGAGCTCGGCCGCAAGACGGGCCGCGGGTTCCACACCTACGACTGACCCGGAGGCAGCCGCGATGACCGTGGGGCCCGTGGACACCGCAGCCCTCGTCGACCCGGTCGCCTACGAGGCCGGTCCGCCGTTCGAGCTGCTGCGCCGGCTGCGGGAGGGGACGCCGGTCGCGTGGGTCGACGAGCCCGCCCTGCACGGTCAGCCGGCCGGGCCGGGGTTCTGGCTCGTCCTGCGGCACGCCGACGTCGAGCGGGTGCTGCGCGACCCGGTCGCGTTCTCCTCGTGGCTCGGTGCGACCCAGGTCCGCGACGCCGCCGACCTCGACTGGGTGCGCCGCATGATGCTCAACATGGACCCGCCGGACCACGCGCGGCTGCGGCGGCTGCTCACCCGCTCCTTCACCCCCCGAGCCGTGGCAGCGCTGACGGAGGCGATCGAGGCGACGGCGGCACGCTTGGTCGACCGGATGATCGCCGGCGCCCCCGAGGGCCGGTGCGACTTCGCGAAGGACGTCGCTGCCGACCTGCCGCTGCTCACCCTCGCCGACGTGCTCGGAGTGCCGGCCGAGGACCGCTGGCTGATGTTCGACTGGTCCAACCGGGTGATCGGCTGGCAGGACCCCGACTACGCCACGTCGGCCGCCTTCGACGGCACCGGCGGGACAGCGATGGCCCGGGAGGCCCTGGCCCTGCGGCCGGTCCCCGACGCCGACGGGCGCATGCCCGATCCGCGGACCCGGGCCGGCATGCCCGACCTCTACGCCTACGCCCGGCTGCTGGCCGAGGACAAGCGGCGGGCTCCGGGGGACGACGTCATGTCGATCCTGCTGGCGCAGGTCGACGAGGGCGGCGGCCGCGTCAGCGACGCCGAGTTCGAGAACATGTTCTGGCTGTTCGCCGTCGCCGGGAACGAGACCCTGCGCAACGGCCTGCCCGGCGGCCTCATCGCCCTGCTGCAGCACCCGGACCAGCTCGCCGCGCTGCGCACCGACCCGTCCCTGCTGCCGGGCGCGGTCGACGAGATGCTGCGCTGGTGGACCCCGGTCATGGTCTTCCGCCGCACCGCGACCCGCGACGTCGAGCTCGCCGGCGTCCGGGTGCGGGCCGGCGACAAGGTCGTCGTCTCGTTCACGTCCGCCAACCGCGACGAGTCCGCGTTCCCCGATCCCGACCGCTTCGACGTCCGGCGCGCCCCCAACCCGCACCTGTCCTTCGGGCACGGGCCGCACTTCTGCCTCGGGGGGCAGCTGGCCCGGGCACAGATGCGCGCCCTCTTCGGCGAGCTGCTGCGCCGCACCGAGCACCTCGTGCTCGACGGGTCCCCGGCGCTGCTGCGGTCGTCCTTCCAGCGCGGGGTCAAGCGGCTGCCGGTCCGCTGGACGGCCGCCTGAGCCCGATCGCTCAGCTCCTCGCGCACCCGGGGGGGTATGGTCCCCGGGCTCCTCCGGCGGTGAGTGCAGCTGCACTCACCGCCGGAGTTCGTTGAGGTGATCGGTGGCCGAGGCGGCCCGCGGGTCAGTCCGCCGCCGGGGGCCAGGTCTTGGCGACCATCGTGAGGACGTCGTAGGTGGCCACCGGCTGGCCCTCGCCGTTGACGACGACGGCGTCCCAGCGGACCTCGCCGTGCTCTGCACCGCCGCGCGGGCTGATCTGCTTGCAGGTCAGCGTGACCGTCAGCTCCTCCCCCGGCTTGACCGGGGTGAGGAAGCGCAGGTCGTCCACCCCGTAGTTGGCCAGCACCGGACCCGGGGCCGGGTCGACGAACAGCCCGGCCGCCCACGAGACGATCAGGTAGCCGTGCGCCACCCGGCCGCCGAAGAGCGGGTTGGCGCGGGCGGCGTCCTCGTCCGTGTGGGCGTAGAAGGTGTCGCCGGTGAACTCGGCGAAGTGCTCGATGTCCTCGAGCGTGACCGCCCGCGGGCCGGCCGTGATCGAGTCGCCGATGCGCAGCTCGGCCAGCGACTTGCGGAACGGGTGCACCCCGTCGTCGTGCCGCTGCGCCCCGGTCACCCAGCGTCCGCCGATCGCGGTGAGCTGGTCGGGCGAGGCCTGCACGGCGGTGCGCTGCATGTGGTGCAGCACGCCGCGGATGCCGCCGAGCTCCTCGCCACCCCCGGCCCGGCCCGGGCCGCCGTGCACCAGCACCGGCAGGGGCGAGCCGTGCCCGGTGTTCTCCTTGGCGTTGTCGCGGTCCAGCACCAGGATCCGGCCGTGCGCGTGCGCCGCGCCGAGCACGAACTCCCGCGCGAACTCCCGGTCGTGGGTCACCACCGAGCCGACCAGGCTGCCCTGACCCCGGGCGGCGAGCTCCACGGCCTGGGCCACGCCGTCGTAGGGCAGGACCGTGCTGACCGGCCCGAACGCCTCGACGTCGTGCGGCTCGGCGGCGGCCAGGTCGTCGCAGCGCAGCAGCATCGGGGGCAGGAAGGCGCCGCGGTCGCGGTCGGCGCCGACCACCTCGAAGTGCTCGGGGTCGCCGGCGACCAGCTCGGCGACGCCGCGCAGCGCCTTCAGCGAGCGCAGCACCTCCTCGCGCTGGTCGAGGCTGGCCAGCGCGCCCATCCGGACCCCCTCGGCGCCCGGAGCCCCGACGACGATCTTCGCCAGCCGCTCCCGGGTCGCCTCGACGACGTCGTCGACCAGCTCGCGCGGGACGAAGGCGCGGCGGATGGCGGTGCACTTCTGGCCGGCCTTCACCGTCATCTCGGTGACCAGTTGCTTGACGAACAGGTCGAACTCCGGCGTGTCCGGGGTGGCGTCCGGGCCCAGGACGGAGCAGTTGAGCGAGTCCGCCTCGGCGTTGAACCGCACCGAGTTGGCGACCACCGCGGGGTGGCTGCGGAGCTTGCGCGCGGTGCTGGCCGACCCGGTGAAGAAGACCAGGTCCTGACCGGCCAGGCCGTCGAGCAGGCCGGTGGCGCTGCCGGCCAGCAGCTGCAGCGAGCCCTCGGGCAGCAGGCCGGACTCGACGATCTCCCGGACCACCGCCTCGGTGAGGTAGGCGGTCTGGCTGGCCGGCTTCACGATGGTCGGCACGCCGGCGAGGAAGGCCGGCGCCAGCTTCTCCAGGAACCCCCAGACGGGGAAGTTGAAGGCGTTGATCTGCACGGCGACGCCACGCATCGGCGTGTAGAGGTGCTGCCCGACGAAGGTGCCGCCCTTGCCCAGCGGCTCGACGGCGCCGTCGAGGACGACGGTGTCGTCGGGCAGCTCGCGGCGGCTCTTGCTGGCGTAGGAGAGCACGGTCCCGAAGCCGCCGTCGACGTCGACGGCGCTGTCGCGGTCGGTGGCGCCGGTGCGGCGGGAGAGCGCGTAGAACGCGTCCTTGCCGGCCACCAGGCGCAGGCCCAGCTGCTTGAGCAGGCCGGCCCGCTGGTGGAAGGTCAGCTCGCGCAACGCCGGCCCGCCGACGGTCCGGGCGTGGTCGAGCATCGCGGGGACGTCGAGGCCGGTGCTGCTGATCCGGGCGACGGTCTCCCCGGTCACGGCGTCGGCGATCGGCGTGCCCTCGTCCGGGGCGCTGTACCAGCGACCGGCGACGTAGCTCTGGAGCAGGGGTGCGGTCATCGCGGGTTCCTCCTCTCGGGGGGGGGGGGGGGGGGGGGGGGGGGGGGGGGGGGGGGGGGGGGGGGGGGGGGGGGGGGGGGGGGGGGGGGGGGGGGGGGGGGGGGGG
>NZ_JBJGYN010000065.1:0-21818 GCF_054050015.1 Geodermatophilus sp. SYSU D01176
GGGGGGGTGGGCGTGTGGTTGTGGGTGGGGGCTATGGGGGTGGGGGGGGGGGGGGGGGGGGGGGGGGGGGGGGGGGGGCCCGCCCCCCCCCCCCCCCCGCCGCGGGACGCGATCACCGCGGCGGTCGGCCAGTCCGTGACCGGCCGACCTGTCCGCCGGTCTCCGCCACGCCCGGTCATGATGGTCGGTCCAGACGGTCGCGACCGGGTCGCCGACCCCGCTCGGCTCCGTCCCCGACGCCACTTCCCCGGGCACTCACCCACCCGTCATTCCGTCACTGTGACGTAATGACGGGTGGGTCGCCGCCTTCGACGGGCGCAGGGTGCGGGTGCTGCCTAGGGTCGGAGACATGCAACTCCGACGCCCGATCGCCGCACTCGTGACCGCCCTGGCGCTCTTCGGAGGCGGCGCGACGATGACCGCCTGTCAGGCAGCCGGGCAGGACCAGAACGACGGCAGCACCGACGAGGGCGTGCCGCCGAACGTCGAGACCGACGAGGAGTCCGACCCGGCGCAGGACAACGTGCCCGACCTGTCCGACCCCGAGGACGGTGTCGAGCAGGGCAACGGCAACGACGACGCCGACGACGGCTGACGCAGCGACCGGTGCGGTCAGCCGGCCGCGCGCTCGGAGACCCAGAGCTTGTCGAGCCGGCCGGTGGACCGCACCAGGTCCTGCAGGGAGCGTTCCAGCTCCGCCTTCGTGTGCCGCTCGCCGAGCAGCGTCTCGACGTCCTCGATCGCGCAGCGCAGCTGGTACAGCCGGTCCTGCAGGCCGTCGAGCTCCGCGCGGGTGACCAGCACGACGTCACCGGACAGGCCGGCCTTCGCCGTCGCCGAGCGCTGCTCGTAGGCCCGCTGCCGGCACGCCTGCCCGCAGTACTGGCGCGGCCGGCCGACCGACCCCTGCTGGGGCAGCACCCGGCGGCACCAGCCGCAGCGGCGTTCGCTGCCACTCCCCCCGCGGGGGCTGGGCAGCCCGGTCTCGGTCGTTGCCTCCTCGGTGATCGTCCCGATGGCGTCTCGCTCTCCCACGCTGCGCACCGTAGACGCCGGTACCGACACAAACCGCGGAACACGCCCGATCCACGCCGGCGGACAGTTCCGGTGCGGCGGATCGGACGAGGCCCCGGACGGGCCGTGGACCTGCGGCGTTAGCGTGTCGGCGTGGGGTCGGTCCGATACGCGTTCCTCGACGGGCCCACCCCCATCGCGATGGCCCACCGCGGCGGGGCCATCGAGCACCTGGAGAACTCCATGCCGGCCTTCGAGGCCTGCGTGGCCATGGGCTACCGCTACCTGGAGACCGACGTCCGGGTGACCGCCGACGGCGTGCCGATCGTCTTCCACGACGCCACGCTGGACCGCGTCACCGACCGCACCGGCCGGGTCGACCAGCTGCCGTGGTCGGAGCTGGCGTCGGCCCGCATCGGCGGGCGGGAGCCCATCCTGCGGCTGGAGGAGCTGCTGGGCGCCTGGCCCGACGTCCGCGTCAACCTCGACATCAAGGCGCCGGGCGTGGTGGCGCCCCTGGCCCGGACCGTCCGCCGGCTGGCCGCCGAGGACCGCATCTGCCTCGGCTCCTTCTCCGACGCCCGGATGGCCGCCGCCCGCCGGGTGTTCGGGCCGGAGGTGTGCACCTCGCTCGGCCCGCGCGGGGTCGCGGCGCTGCGGCTGTCGTCCTACTCCCCCCGCGCCGCCGGGCTGGTGCGCATCCCGGCCGGCTGCGCGCAGGTGCCCCTCCAGCTGGGCGGCCGGGCGCTGGTCGACGAGCGCTTCATCGCCGCGGCCCACGCCCGCGGGCTGCAGGTGCACGTGTGGACGGTGGACACCGAGGACGAGGCGACCGCCCTGCTCGACCTCGGGGTGGACGGCGTGATGACCGACCGGCCCGCGATGCTCCGGGAGCTCCTGGAGCGGCGCGGCCAGTGGGTGCCGCGGTGAGCCCGGCCGGCGACCGCGCCGTCCGCGGCGACATCCCGGCATGACGTGCGCCTGCTGGACGGTCCCCACCTCGGCTGTCACCCTGCGGCCGTGACGACCGCCGCCGCCACCGGGCCGACCAGTCCCCCCGCCGACCGCGCGCTGCGCCGGGAGCGCTTCGGCTGGTACTCCTACGACTGGGCGATGTCGGTGTTCAACACCAGCGTCACCACGGTCTTCCTGGGCCCGTACCTGACCGCGGTCGCGGAGGAGGCGGCCGGGCCCGACGGGCGGCTGGGCTTCCTCGGGCTGTCGATCCCGCCGGGCAGCTGGTTCTCCTACGTGCTGTCGGCCTCGGTGCTGCTGCAGGTGCTCGTGCTGCCGCTGGTCGGCGCCGTGGCCGACCGGACGGGGCGCAAGCGGGAGATGCTGGCCGGGTTCGCCGCGCTCGGGGCGCTGGCCACCACCGCCATGTACGCCGTCGCCGACGGCCGGTACCTGCTCGGGGCGCTGCTGTTCATCCTGGCCAACATCAGCTTCGGCGCGGCGAGCGTCGTCTACTACTCGTGGCTCCCGGACCTGGCCGGCCCCGACGAGCGGGACGCCGTCTCCACCCGCGGCTGGGCGTTCGGCTACGTCGGCGGGGCGCTGCTGCTCGCCGTCCACCTGGGGCTGGTGCTCGGGGCGCCGTCCCTGGGGCTGACCACCGGCGAGGCGGTGCGGATCTGCCTGGCCACCGCGGGCCTGTGGTGGGGCGCGTTCACCGTCTTCACCGTCTCCCGGCTGCGCAACCGGCCGGTGCTCGAGGCGGCCGCACGCTCGCGCAGCGGTTTCCGCCAGCTGGTGACGACGATGCGCGAGATGCGTGCCTTCCCGCTGACCCTGTGGTTCCTCGGCGCGTACCTGCTGTTCAACGACGGCGTCCAGACCGTCATCTCGCTGTCGGCGACCTACGCCACCGAGGAGCTGGGGCTGGAGCCGTCGGTGCTCACCGGCGCGATCCTCATGGTCCAGGTGGTGGCCATCGCCGGCGCACTGGGTCTGGGCCGGCTGGCCGCCCGCTACGGCGCCAAGCGCACCATCCTGGGCGCCCTGGTCGCCTGGATCGGCGTGCTGCTGGCCGCCTTCTTCCTCGAGGCCGGCGCGGTCGGGCAGTTCTACGCCCTGGCCGCCGTCATCGGGCTGGTGCAGGGCGGCACCCAGGCGCTGTCCCGGTCGCTGTTCAGCCAGCTCATCCCGGCCGGCAAGGAGGCCGAGTACTACGGCTTCTACGAGATCAGCGACCGCGGCACCAGCTGGCTGGGCCCCCTGGCCTTCGGGCTGACCTACCAGCTGACCGGCTCCTACCGGCTGGCGATCGTCAGCCTCGTCGTCTTCTTCGTGGCCGGCTTCGCCGCGCTGGCCACGCTGCCCATCCGCCGCGCGGTCGTCGCGGCCGGCAACACCCCACCGGAGCGTCTGTGACACCCCTCTCCCCTGCCGACGGTGCCACCCTGCTGTCCGTCGTCCCGGCCTCCGGTGACCGCCGCCGCCACCCCGCGCCGGCGCACCTGCGCTTCTTCCACGGCCCGATGGACTGCGGGAAGTCCACGCTGGCGCTGCAGGTCGACCACAACCAGAGCCGGCAGGGACGGCGCGGCCTGCTGCTCACCCAGGGCGACCGCTCGGCCCGGCCGCAGATCAGCTCCCGGGTGGGACTGTGCCGGGAGGCGCTCGAGGTGGACGCCGGCACCGACCTGCGGCTGCT
Organism: Geodermatophilus sp. SYSU D01176; assembly: GCF_054050015.1. NCBI lineage: Bacteria > Bacillati > Actinomycetota > Actinomycetes > Geodermatophilales > Geodermatophilaceae > Geodermatophilus > Geodermatophilus sp. SYSU D01176. Next base: position 3,671 of record NZ_JBJGYN010000065.1, read on the forward strand.
GGTGCGCGACCACTGGGCCGCCGGGCACCGGGTGGACTACCTGATCGTCGACGAGGCGCAGTTCCTCACCGGAGGGCAGGTCGACCAGCTCGCCGAGCTCGTCGACGAGTCCCACGTCGACGTCTACGCCTTCGGCCTGACCACCGACTTCCGCGCCCGGCTCTTCCCGGGCACCCAGCGGCTGCTCGAGGTGGCCGACGACGTGCAGCGCATCCAGGTCGAGGTGCTGTGCTGGTGCGGCCTGCCCGGGCTGCTCAACGCCCGGGTGGTGGACGGCGCGATGGTCCGCGAGGGCGAGACGGTCGTCGTGGCCGACACCGCGCCCACGCCGGCCCCCGACGCCGACGTGCACTACCAGGTGCTCTGCCGGCGGCACCACGTGCTGGGCCAGCTGGGGCCGACGGCGGCCGGCCCGGGGCAGCTCGCACTCCGCTGAGCCACCGCGCGCTCACTCGTCGGGGGGGTGCCGGAGGTCGCAATACCACCCCATGCGATGATTCGGGACCGATTCCGCGGAATCTCTCCGCGAACTCTGTCGTTGGTCCTCTTGATCCCGCCGTCAGTGGGTACTGCCCCGCTGCGACGGCGAGTCCGGACCGACACCACCAGCACGAGAGGACGGTGTGCCATGGGCGAGCGTTCCCTGCGGGGCAGCCGACTGGGCAGCGTGAGCTACGAGACCGAGCGGAACACCGCGCCGATCGAGCGGCAGTACGCGGAGTACCGGTGCCCGTCGGGTCACCTGTTCACCGTGCCCTTCGCGGACGACGCGGAGCTCCCCGACACCTGGGAGTGCAAGTTCGACGGCGCGGCCGCCAAGCTGGTCGGTGGCACCGAGCCCGCTCCCAAGAAGGTCAAGCCCCCGCGCACGCACTGGGACATGCTGCTCGAACGCCGTTCGGTGGAGGACCTCGAGGAGGTCCTGGCCGAGCGCCTCGAGGTGCTCCGCGGCCGGCGGACCCGCGCCAGCTGAGCGAACCGCACGACGTACGGACCGGCCCCGGTGGGACTCCCCACCGGGGCCGGTCCGCGTCCGGGGCCCGATGAGAGGGCGCCGTCCCCCGTTGATCACGGGGTCGGTGCAGGCGACACGCACCGACCCGCCGTCCCGCCCGGCAACGAGCCCATGATCAACTCGGGCGGGCGGGCCGGCAGGACCGGTCAGGCGCGGTCGTCGCGCACCGGCTCGTCCCGCACGACCTCGCCCTCGATGACCAGCGGACGTCCGAGACCCGAGGCGTGCGCGCCCGAGCCGTACGGGCTCCCGGAGTGGGGCACCCCCTCGGCGCGGGCGCTGCGCACCCGCACCGGTCCGCGCAGCCCCACCGGCAGGCGGGAGGCCACGGCCCGGCCCAGCAGCCCGCGCACGAGGAAGCGCGTCGGCGGCAGCAGGCACAGCAGGCCGACGACGTCCCCCAGGAAGCCGGGCAGCACCATCAGCAGGCCGCCGGCGGCGATCAGCCCGGCGTCCCCCAGCGCCCGGCCGGCCGGCCGCCGCTCACGGGCCCGCTCCCGCAGTTCGGCCAGCGCCCGGGTGCCCTGCCGGGCCAGCAGCGCCCAGCCCAGCGCGGTGGTGGCCAGGGTGGCCAGCAGCGTCCAGCCGACCCCGATCCACGAGGCGACCAGGACGAGGACGACGACCTCGGCCAGCGCCCACAGTCCGACCACCAGACGCACGCGGTGTCCCACGGCTCTCCCTCATGCCCGCACGTGCCGGCGGTCCCGGGTCCGCCTACCGGACCGCGGTCGACCGCCCGCCGTCGCGGGCTCGTCCCGGCACGGGGCGGCGGACCCGGCCCGGCAGCCGATCGGCCAGCCGGTCCTGCAGGCCCCACCAGGTGACCCGTACCAACGCCTCCTGAACGATCGAGCGGCTCATCTTGCTCCGCCCGAAGGCGCGTTCGGTGAAGGTGATCGGCACCTCCACCACACGGGCACCGGCCCGGACCGCCCGCCAGGCCCAGTCGACCTGGAAGCAGTAGCCCTGGCTGGCGACGTCGTCGAAGGGCAGCCGGTCGACCAGCTCGCCGCGCACCGCCCGGTACCCGCCGGTGGCGTCGGCCAGGGGCAGCCGCAGCGACCAGCGGGTCCACAGGTTGCCCGTCCGCGACAGCAGCAGCCGGTGCCGCGGCCAGTCCTCCACCCGGCCGCCGGGCACGTACCGCGAGCCCAGCACCAGGTCGGCGTCCGCCAGGGCGGCCAGCAGGCCGGGCAGCTGCTCGGGGTGGTGCGAGCCGTCGGCGTCCATCTCGACCAGGACGTCGTAGCCCCGCCGGCGGCCCCACCGGAAGCCGGCCACGTAGGCCGGGCCCAGCCCGGCCTTGGTGGTCCGCCGCAGCACGTGCACCCGCTCGTCGAGGGCGGCCAGCTTCTCCGCCAGCTCACCGGTGCCGTCGGGCGAGCCGTCGTCCACCACCAGGGCGTGCGCGTCCGGAACGGCCGCGTGCAGCCGCTCGAGGATGGGCTCGAGGTTCTCCACCTCGTCGTAGGTCGGGACGACGACCAGCACCCGCCGGCCGCTCACCCGGCTCCCCCGCGGGCCCGGCGGCGGCGCAGCGCGGGCGCCACCGCCGCGAGCACCGCACCGGCGCCCAGCGCGCTCAGCAGCCACTCCGGCCCGGCGCCCAGCCGCTCGGCGAGCGTCGCGGCGTCGCGCTGCGCGATCTCCTCGACGAAGACCGCGGACTCGAACAGCCCCGAGGAGGCGGCCAGCGACCCGTCGGGGGCGATGACCGCCGAGATGCCGCTGGTGGAGGCCAGCGCCACCGAGCGCCCGAACTCCACCGCCCGCACCTGAGCCGCCGCGACCTGCTGCCCGCTCTCGGCGCTGTAGCCGAAGGTGGCGTTGTTGGTCTGCACGACGATCATCCCGGCGCCGGCGCGGACGGCGTCGAGCACCAGGCCGTCGTAGACCACCTCGAAGCAGATGACGTCGGCGATCCGCGCCCCGCCGAGCTCCAGCAGCCCGACCTCGTCGCCCGCGGCGAAGTCCCGGCGCACCAGGTCCACCTTGTCGCTGAACAGGCGGAAGAACTCGCGGTGGGGGATGTACTCGCCGAACGGCACGGGGTGGCGCTTGACGTAGGTGTCGCCGGGCCCGGTCCCCGGCTCCCACACGATCGCGGTGTTGCTGATGAACTCCCCGGGGCCGCTGACGACGGCGCCGACCAGGATCGGCGCCCCGATCGCGTCGGCGGCCCGGCTGATCTCGCGGGCGGCGTCGGCGTTGCGGTAGGGGTCGATGTCGGAGCTGTTCTCCGGCCAGACGACGAGGTCCGGCTGCGGCCGCTCGCCCGCCGCGACCGCCTCGGCCAGGCCGGTGGTCCGGGCGACGTGGTTGTCGAGCACCGCCCGGCGGCGCGCGTTGAACTCCAGGCCCGGCTGCGGGACGTCGCCCTGCACCACGGCCACCGTGCGGGTCGGCCCGCCCGCGGTGAGCGAGGAGCCCGGCAGCGGCAGCCACGCCAGCCCGCCGAGAGCCGGGACCGCCACGGCGCCCAGCGCCGCCAGCGCCGCCGCCCGCCGTCCGCCCCGGTGCAGGCGCAGCACGGCGGCGGCCAGCAGGGTGCCGGTGAGGGCGACGGCGAAACCGACCAGCGGAACGCCGCCGTAGGCCGCGAACGCCAGGAACGGGCCCTCGGTCTGGCTCAGGCCCAGCCGGCCCCAGGGGAACCCGCCGAACGGGACCCGGCCGCGCAGCGCCTCCGCGGCCACCCACAGCGCCGCGGTCCACAGCGGCCACAGCGGCAGCCGGGAGGTGACGGCGCTCGCCGCGCCCAGCAGGGCCAGGTAGCCGGCCTGCGAGCCGGCGAGCGCCAGCCACGGCACGGCGCCGACGAAGATGCCGCTCCAGGACAGCAGCGGCACGAAGAACGTCAGCCCGCAGACCAGGCCCAGCCAGGCGCCGGAGCGGGCGCGCTGCCCGCGGACGGCGAGGGCGAGGGCGGCCGGGCCCAGCGGCGCCAGCCACGGCAGCGAGAACCCGGGGAAGGCGAGCAGGAGCAGCAGCCCGCCGACGGCGGCCAGCAGGGTGCGCCACGGCCATCGGGACGCGGTCGCGGGAGTCGGGTGCGGGGAGTCCGCGGGCCGCTCGAGGGTGCCGGTCGGGATCGCTGTCGGCACCCGCGCCTCCCGTGCACCCGTGCGGCCGGGACGCCCCCGGTCATCGCCCTCTGCCCCCCGCGCCGGTCGGACGGGGGCGCCGACCACCGGCGGTGTCGCCGGCGGTCCGCGCCCCAGCATCCCATCCCGGCGCGGACCGGCGGAGGCCCCGTGCCGGGGGGTCCCGGGAGTGGAACCGCAGACACTGTAAGGAGCGCGTCCCGGGGTCACCTGTGCCGCCGACCGCCGATCACCTGTGCTCCCGACCGCCGACCGGGGCGCCGTCGACCAGCAGCAGCCGGCAGTCCGGCCGGGCCCGCCCGGCGAGGACGGCCGACAGCGTCTCCGTGGTCCCCCACAGCGCCAGGTCGGCCGGCGCGCCGACGGCCAACGGGCCCTGCGGGTGCTCGGCGCGGACGGCGTGCCAGCCGCCGTGCGTGGCCGCGTCGAAGGCGTCGAACGGCCGCAGCCCGGATGCCGGCGTGCGGTGGTCGACCGCCGCGTGCACCCCGCCCCACGGGTCCAGCGGGGTGACCGGTGCGTCGCTGCCCAGGGCGAGGGCGACCCCGGCGTCGGCCAGGCCGGCGAACGGGTTGGTGTCCAGCGCCCGGTCGACGCCGAGCCGCTCGGCGTACATCCCGGCGTCCCCGCCCCAGGCCGCGTCGAAGGCCGGCTGCACGCTGGCCACCATCGACCAGTCCCGCATCCGCTCGACCGCCGCCGCGCCCGCCATCTCGACGTGCTCCAGACGGTGCCGGCAGGCGCGCACGGCGGCCCGGCCCAGCTCGTCGACGACGGCGCCGACCGCGTCGAGCACCTGGTCGACCGCGGCGTCCCCGATGACGTGGAAGCCGGCCTGCACGCCGGCGCGGGTGCAGGCCCGCACGTGGTCGACCAGCGCGGCGGTCTCGAACCGCAGGTGGCCGGCGGTCTCGGGTCGGTCACTGTAGGGACGGCTCAGCGCGGCGGTGTGCGAGCCGAGGGCGCCGTCGCAGAACAGGTCCCCGCCCGCTCCGGCCAGGCCCAGCTCGCGCACCACGTCCAGCCCGCCGCGTGCGGCCAGCTCCCCCCAGTAGCCGAGGACCCGCGGCCCCGGCTCGGCGGCGGCGATCGCCAGCAGGCCGGCGAGGTCGTCGGCGCCGGACACCTCGGGGCCGGCCATCTCGTGCAGGCTGCCGATGCCCAGCGCGGCGGCCGCGGCCCGGGTGGCGCGCTGGGCGGCGCGGCGCTGGCCGGCGTCCACGGCGCCGTAGGCCGCCCGCCGAGCGGCGTGGTGCGCGTCCAGGCGCAGCCGGCCGTCCGGGTCGAAACCGGACAGCGCCGCGATGCCGGGCACCCGGTCCAGCAGCGCGGTGGACACGGTCGCCGAGTGGACGTCGACCCGCGCGAGGTAGGCCGGCCGGTCGCCGACGACGGCGTCCAGGTCGTGCCGGGTCAGCCCGCGACCCTCCGGCCAGCCGGTCTCGTCCCAGCCGGTGCCCAGCACGGTGCCGGACGGCGTGGCCGCGACGTGGGCCCGCAGCGCCGCGACGGCGTCCTGCAGGCTCGACCTCGAGTGGAGGTCGAGACCGGTGAGCGCGAGCCCCGTCGCCGTGGCGTGCACGTGGGCGTCGACGAACGCCGGGGTGAGCAGCGCGCCTCCCCCCGCGACCACCCGGCCGACGGGGGGCGCGTCGCCGGCGTCCCCGAGCCAGGCGATCCGGCCGTTCCGCACCAGCACCGCCCGCCCGGCGCGGTCGCCCACCGTCACGTCGGTGACCAGCAGGCTGCCGCCCGGGCCGTCGGGTTCCGTCACGCCGCGTCGTCCTCCCTGTGGGGGGCGCCGTGCGCGCCCCCCGGAAGGACACCACGGCGCCCGGCCGCGGCCCGGTCCAGGGGGCCGGCGTCCGGTGGCCGGGGACGACTCCCGGCGGTAGGCAGGACGGCGTGACGGACCTGCGCACCGCCCGGTTGCGGCTGCGCCCCTGGACGACGTGCCGCGACGACCTGGCCCGCCTGGCGGACCTCTACGGCCGCGAGGAGGTCATCCGCTGGCTCGGCGGCACGCCGTCGGTCCCGCCGGTCGAGCTGGTCGCCCGGTGGCGGGTCGTGACCGCGGCCGACGACCCCTTCGGCGTCTGGGCGCTCGAGCTGCCCGGCAGCGGGACCGTGGCCGGCACGGTGCTGCTCAAGCCGCTGCCCGACGGGGTCGGCGAGGTGGAGGTCGGCTGGCACCTGCACCCGGACAGCTGGGGCCGCGGGTACGCCACGGAGGCCGCGCGGGCGGTGATCGACCGGGGCTTCCAGGCGGGCCTGCCGGAGGTCTACGCCGTCGTCCGCCCGGGCAACACCGCGTCGGTGGCGGTCTGCGGCCGGCTGGGGATGACCCCGCTGGGCCGGATGCGCCGCTGGTACGACGTCGAGCTGGACGTCTTCCGGCTCATGGCCCCGGTGGTGGTCGACTGAGGGACGACCGCGAGCAGGACCCCCTGCCCCCACTCGCAGGCTCGCGGCGGGCCCCTGCAGGGGGCCGGGCCCGTGACGGGGCCGGCGGTGACCTACCGGGACCGGCGGCGGCGCAGCAGCCGGCGCGCCGCGGCCAGGCGGTTGGTCTTCCGCGTCCCCCGCACGTCGGAGTGGTCCAGCCGCAGGGCCTGCTCGGGCGTCGGCGCGGTGCCGCCGAGGTGCGCGGGCTGCCACCAGAGGTCGTCCGGGCCGGACGGCTGCTGGGGATAGGTGCGCTGGGCCTCGTCGAGCAGCTCCTCCATGGCCGTCCGGATCCGCTGCAGCAGCTCCCGGGGCTTCTCCCCCGGCTCGGGGTGGATCGGCTCGCCGAGGACGACGGTGACCGCGACACCGCGCCTGAGCTCGATCGGGTGGTGCTTGGTGAACAGCCGCTGACCGCCCCACACCGCCGCCGGGACCACGGGCACGCCGGCGTCGACCGCCATCCGCGCGGCGCCGCCCTTGAGCTCCTTGACCCGGAAGCTGCTGCTGATCGTCGCCTCGGGGAAGACGCCGACCACCTCGCCGTCCTTGAGCGCGCGGACGGCGCGGTCGAACGCGGCCGCCCCGGCCTTCCGGTCGACCGGGATGTGGTGCATCGCGCGCATGAACAGGCCGGAGAAGCGGTTGCCGAACACCGACTGCTTGGCCATGAACCGCACCAGCCGGTGCTGCGGCAGCGCCGCCAGGCCGAGGAACGTGAAGTCCAGGTAGCTCACGTGGTTGCCGCAGACCACCGCGCCGCCGGACGTCGGGATGTGCTCGGAGCCGCGGACGTCGAAGCGGAAGCCCAGCAACCGGAAGACGACGAGCGCCAGCCGGATGACGAACCGGTAGGGACGGTCGCGCGGATCCGGGCGGGGGCCGAACAGGTCCCGGCGGACGACGTCACGCCAGCTGGCGGTGTACATGGCGGGACGATAACCGGCGCCCCGGGTGCCGCTCTCAGGTGTGGGTCGCCTCGACCGCCGCGCGGACCACCGCGGTGAGGTCGCCGGTCCCGGCGAACACCCGGCGCTGCAGGTCCGCCCCCGTGCCCCGGTCCAGGACCGCGGCGACGCCGTCGGCGACCCGCTGCTCGTCCCCGGCGGCGGCCAGGGCGGGGCGCACGTGCTCCAGCAGGGCGGCCACCACCTGCGCGGCCTGCACCGGACGTCCGGTGCAGGGGTGCACGAGGGCCCCGGTCAGCCCCGAGCGGCTGGCCCGCCAGGCGGCCATGCGCAGCACCTCGCTGCGGACGGCGGGCGCCGCCACCCCCGCCCGCCACTGCGCCGCCGCGGTGTCCACCAGCCCCCGCACGAGCCCGGCGAGGGTGACGGCGTCCTCGGCGCGCAGCGCGACGTCGGCGACCCGCACCTCGACGGTGGGCCAGCGCTCGGACAGCCGGGCGTCGAAGTACACCATCCCGGTGTCGACGATCGTCTCCGTGGCGAGCAGGTCCTGCACGAGCCGGTGGTAGGCGGCGGCGTCGGCGAACAGCTCGTTCGGGCCGGACGACGGCCAGCGGTTCCACGCCTGGGCGCGGTAGCTGGCGTGCCCGCTGTCGCGTCCCAACCAGAACGGCGAGTTGGCGGTCAGGGCGGTCAGTACCGGCAGCCACCCGCGGATCCGGTTGAGGACCGCGACCCCCTCCTCGTCGTCCTCGACGGCCACGTGCACGTGGCACCCGCAGGTCAGCTGGTCGGCCGCGGTCAGCCCGAAGGTGTCGGCCATCTCGGTGTAGCGCTCCCCCGGCGTGGACTGCGGCTCGACCCGGACCGGCGAGCTGGCCAGCGCGGCCACCCGCGCGCCGACGCCCCGGGCCGCCGCGTCCGCCCGCTCCCGCCAGTGCCGCAGGTCGGCGGCGACGTCGTCCAGCGCCGTGCAGACGCGCGTGCCGAACTCCAGCTGCTGGGCCTTGAGCTCGGGCACCAGCCGGGCGACCGGGTCGCCGGTGCCGCCGTCCGGCGCGTCGTCCGCCCGTTCGGCGCGGTCGTGCTGCTCGACGGTCTCCCCCTCACCGCGTCGGGCGGCCACCTCGAGCGCGGCCGGCCCGAGGGGCACCGGCCGCCCGGAGGGGTCGACGACCAGCAGTTCCTCCTCGACCCCCACCGTCCGCACGCCGACCAGCATCGCCAGCGCTCCGCGGCGCCGCACGTCGAGCGGGTGGTTGCCGGTCGGTGCTCCGGCGCCGTAGGCGCCGTCGGCTTCGTTGGTCATCAACCACCATGTCCAGCTATGCTATTGTTGGGGATAACGGTATAGGGTGAGGGCATGAAGGACCGGTGGGAACCGCCACTGCCGGCGATGCCGGCTCCGCCCCCCGAGTGGGCCTGGCAGCGCCTGCCCGTCCCGCCGGGCTACGAGGCCCAGTGGCGGCGGCTCGTCGACGCCGCGCTCGAGGTCGGCATGGGACCGGACTCCCTCGTCGAGGAGGGCATGGACCCGATCGCGGCCGCCCGCGGCTGGAAGCCCGCCACCGTCGCCCTCTACAGCAAGGTGGCCCGCTACGGCGGGATCGCGCTGCCGATGGCGCGGACGCCGGAGCCCGACCCGCAGACCCTGGAACTGCGCCCACTCTCCCAGATCAGGACCGAGGACCCCGAGCACCTGCGCACCGTGGCGTGGTGCGCGCTGGCGTTGGGCTGGCCGGGCACCGTCGGCCAGTTCCGGTCGCTGCGCCGCGACCAGGTGCACCCCACCGCGCGGCGGGTCGTCGTCCGCACCGAGGACGGCGAGTGGTCGGTACCCGGGGCGCTCACCGCCTGGCACGCCTGGGAGGCCTGCCGCTCGCACTTCCCCGCGCTGGCCGACAGCCCGTGGGTGCTGCCGGCGCTGCGCCGCGGCCCCGGCCCCGCCTCGGCCGTGGGCGCCCGGCTGTGCACCCAGGCGCTGCAGGTCACCTTCGCCAAGCACGCCGTGCGGACGGCTCAGCACCTGCGCATGACCGCGTCGCCGTCGCGGCGCGAGTGGGCAGAGGCGCTGGCGGTCCAGTACCTGACGCTCTCCTACGACTCCTACCGCCGGCTGGCGCTCGCCGGAGGCGCCGAGCCGGTCGCCCCCCGCGGCGCCGTGCGCGCCAAGCGCAGCGCCGCCCGGGCGGCCCGGGAAGCGGAGGGGCGCCGCTCCTGACGCCGGCCGCCCCTCCCCTGTTCGTCGCTGGCGCGTCTTCCTTTCTTCTGGACCGCGGTCGTTCGGGATAACGGGGCGTGTGGTGGATGTGAGGCGTCCCCCGGCCGCACCACGCGGCCAGGCGGTGCGCGGTGTCAGAGCAGCGCGAGCTGCTCGCCCGCGGGCCGGGCCCGGGAGCGCGTCCCGGGTGAGCCGCCGGCCGGCCGGGTCGGCGGGAGGCTGCCGGCCGGGAACCGGCTGTCGCCGTCGCCCGGGATGCCGGCCGGGGTGTCCCCGGGATCCACCGCGCGAGCCACTCCCCCGGCCTGCCCGTCCAGCCCGTACCGGGCCAGCAGCGGGGCCACCCGCTCCCTCAGCCAGCTCCGGTACTCCGGCGCCACCACGGCCCCGCGGCGGTAGAGCTGCCGGTAGCGCGGCACCAGCTGCGGGTGCTCGCGGGCCAGCCAGGCGGAGAACCACTCCCGGGCACCCGGGCGCAGGTGCAGCGGGACGACGGTGACGCCCGTGGCGCCGGCCTCCGCGATCGCCCGCAGCGCAGCGTCCAGGTCGGCCAGCCGGTCGGTGAGGCCGGGCAGCACCGGGGCGAGGAACACCCCGCAGGACAGGGCGGCGTCGGCGATCGCCCGCACCAGCTCCAGCCGCGCCCGCGGGCCGGGCACGCCCGGTTCGAGCGAGGCGTGCAGGTCCTCGTCCCAGACGGCCAGCGAGACCCCCAGCCCGATCGGGACGTCGCGGGCGGCGGCCGCCAGCAGCGGCAGGTCCCGGCGCAGCAGCGTGCCCTTCGTCAGGATCGAGAAGGGCGTGCCGGAGCCGGCCAGCGCGGAGACCACCCCGGGCATCAGCCGGTAGCGCCCCTCGGCCCGCTGGTAGGGGTCGGTGTTGGTGCCCAGCGCCACGTGCTCGCGCCGCCACGACGGCCGGGCCAGCTCGCGGCGCAGCACGTCGACCAGGTTGGTCTTCACGACGACCTGGGTGTCGAAGTCCCGCCCGCTGTCCAGCTCCAGCCACTGGTGCGTGCCGCGGGCGAAGCAGTTGTGGCTGACGACGCCGTTGGCGAGGAAGTCCCCCGTCCCGGTGGTGATGTCGTACATGGGCATCTCGACTCCCAGGTCCCGCACCTCCACCACGCGCAGAGCCGTGCCGCCCGTGATCCGCTGGCCCGGGCTCAGCCGGACGTCGAGACCCGCACCCCCAGGACCCGTGACAGCACGCGCGAGGTCCAGCGCACGGCCGAGGCCTTGGAGCTCGTCCTCCGTCGTCAGGGACGTCCCACGTGCTGCGACGTGCTTCCAGCCGCGCCCGGTGAGGAAGCGGTGGTCGCCGCTGGCGACCACCGCTGTGCCGTCGGCCAGGCGCACACGATGAGCCGGCTTCACCGTCGACCAGTGGGCCACCACCTCGGTCGTCACGTACTGCCGGTACGTGCCACGGCGTTCGGTCCCGACGATCCGGTCGCCCACCCGCAGGTCGGCGATCGCCTTCTGCTGGCCATCCGCCATCAGCACCAGCGTGTCGCCCGACGTGCAGTAGACGCAGGCATGCGAGCAGCCCCGGTAGGGGTTGATCGTCCAGCGGAACGGCACCGGCGATTCGCCGGGCACCTCGTTGAGCGCGCTCCTGCTGCGCACCTCGTGGAGGGTCAACCCCGGGAACTCCGGCACCTGCACGCTCCGCAGCAGCCCGCGCACCGTCGGCATGCCGGGCAACGTCGCCGCGTCCTCGGCGTCCAGCCGCTGGGCGGCCCATCGCATGACGCCCATCCGAACACACGTTCGACCCGGTGTCGAGGCGGCGCGTCAGGCGGCCGGGCCCCGAGCGGGTCGCTCACGTCGCCGCGGACGAGCACCGCCCGCCGCGCGGCCCGCGGCATGGCCGCCAGGTGCCCGCCCAGTCCCGCGGCCGCCAGCACGTCTTGCGGTCCGCGTTCCCGACGAGGATCCACGCCGTCGCACCGTCCCGGACGTACCGGGTGACCACGTCGTGCGGCCGGCCGGTGCGCCACCCCGGGCGAGCAGCACGGCCAGCCGTCGCCCCGGCCGGCGACCGAGCCGGGAACGCAGCAGCCGGCGCAGCACGGGTCGGCCACCCGGTTGGTCACCGCGGACCCGTGGACACGACGGGCCGGCTAGAGCGGCGGGCGGTCCTCGTAGAACGTGGAGAGCACCACCGTCGTCCGGGTGGTGACGTTGGCGGTCTGCCGGATCGTGCGCAGCAGCGCCTCCAGCGCGTCCGGGGACGACGTCCGCACCTTGAGCAGGTAGCTCTCCACCCCCGCCACCGAGTGGCAGGCCTCGATCTCGGGCAGGTGCGCCAGCAGGGACGGCGCCTCGTCGGGCGAGGCGGCGTTGGTCGGCGTGATCGCCACGAACGCCGTCAGCCCCAGACCGAGGGACTTCGCGTCCAGCTTGGCGTGATAGCCGGTGATCAGCCCGCGCTGCTCGAGCCGGCGCACCCGCTGGTGCACCGCCGACACCGACAGGCCCACCCGCTCGGCGAGCTCGGTGTAGCTCGCGCGCCCGTCCCGGGCCAGCGCGGCCAGCAGCGCGCGGTCGACGTCGCCGGAGGTGACCGGGCCCCCGGGGGGATCAGCCGGGGAGGACGGCGAGTTCACGCGGGCCCTCGTTGAGCGCGGTGACGCCGTCGTCGGCGCAGACGACGATGTCCTCGATGCGGGCGCCGCAGCGGCCCGGCAGGTAGATGCCCGGCTCGACGGAGAACGCCATCCCCGGCTCCAGCGGCAGGTCGTTGCCCGCGACGATGTAGGGCGCCTCGTGGGTGTCCAGGCCGATCCCGTGCCCGGTGCGGTGGATGAAGTGCTCCCCCCACCCGGCGGCCGCGATGACCTCGCGCGCGGCGGCGTCCACCTGCGCGCAGCTGACCCCGGGCCGGACGGCGGCGGTCGAGGACGCCTGCGCCTCCTGCAGGACGGCGTACCACTCGGCGACCTCGGCACCCGGCGCGCGGCCGACCGCGTACGTGCGGGTGCAGTCCGACCGGTAGCCGGTGGCCGTCTCCCCGCCGATGTCGACCACGACCACGTCGCCGTCCTCGACCACCCGGTCGGACAGCTCGTGGTGCGGGCTGGCGCCGTTGGGCCCGGACCCGACGATGGTGAAGTCCACCGACACGTGGCCCTCGGCGAGGATCGCCGCGGCGATGTCGGCGCCCACCTCGGCCTCGGTGCGCCCGACCCGCAGCCACTCCCCCATCCGCGCGTGCACCCGGTCGATGGCCGCACCGGCCGCGGCCAGCTCGGCCACCTCCGCCGGCGTCTTCACCATCCGCAGCCGGTCCACGACCGGGCTCGCCAGCTCCAGGGCCGCACCGGGCAGCGCGCCGGCCACCCCGAGCGCGTGCAGGGCCCAGGTGCGGTCCCCGACGGCCACCCGTGCCGGCGCCGCGCCCAGCCGGCCGGTCGCCGCCCGGGCGAGCAGCGCGAACGGGTCGTCGGTCTCGTCCCAGGCCAGCACCTCCAGGCCGAGGGAGCCGGCCGGGCCGGCGTCGACCATCGGCGCCTCCAGCCGGGGGACGACGAGGAACGGCTCCCCCCGCCGCGGCACCGCCAGCGCGGTGAGCCGCTCCATCGCGTGCGCGTTGTAGCCGCACAGGTAGCGCAGGTCCGAGCCCGGGGTGACCACGAGCAGGTCGACCCCGGTCCCCGCGGCGAGCTCGCGCGCCGCGTACACGCGGTCGAGGGTCACCAGCGGACCGGAGGCGGTCGGAGAGGGCACGAAGCGCAGCCTAACCAGCGGGTACGACGGTCACCCCCGGCCGTTACCGTCCCGAGTCGTGACGACGATGCTGCTGGACGCGGCCAGCCTCTACTTCCGGGCGTTCTACGGGGTGCCCACGAGCGTCACCTCGCCCGACGGGCGCCCGGTCAACGCCGTCCGCGGCTTCCTCGACATGACCGCCCGCCTGGTCACCACCCACGCCCCCGACCGGCTGGTCGCCTGCTGGGACGACGACTGGCGGCCGGCGTTCCGCGTCGCGGCGCTGCCGTCGTACAAGGCGCACCGCCTCTCCCCCGACGGCGGCGAGGAGACCCCCGACGAGCTCGGCCCGCAGGTGCCGGTCCTCGTCGAGGTGCTCGGCGCGGCCGGGATCGCGCGGGTCGGCGCGCCCGGCTACGAGGCCGACGACGTCATCGGCACGCTGGCCACCCGGGCCCGCGGCCCGGTCGACGTCGTCACCGGCGACCGGGACCTGTTCCAGCTCGTGGACGACGAGCGCGGCGTGCGGGTCCTCTACACCGCCCGCGGCATCACCGACCTGGAGCTGGTCGACGAGGCGGCGGTCACCGCGAAGTACGGCATCCCCGGGCGCGCCTACGCCGACTTCGCCGTCCTGCGCGGCGACCCCAGCGACGGGCTGCCGGGGGTGGCCGGCATCGGCGCGAAGACGGCGGCGGCGCTCGTCACCGAGTTCGGCGACCTGGCCGGCATCCGGGCCGCGGCCGCGCGCACCGTCGTCCCGAGGCCGCCGCTGACCGCGGCCGTCCTGAAGAAGCTGCACGCCGGCGCGGACTGCCTCGACGCCGCTCCGGTGGTCGTGGCCGTCGCCCGCGACATCGACCTGCCGCCGGTGGACGGCGCGCTGCCCCGCCGCCCGGCCGACCCCGGCGCGCTGGCCGCGCTCGCCGCCGCCCACGGCATCGGGTCCTCGCTGCGGCGGCTGGGCGCCGCGCTGGGCTGGCCGGAGGACGCGCTGCGCTGAGCGCTCAGACCTCTTCCCAGGTGTAGGCGGCGGTGGCCTCGTCGGTGACGACGATGCGGAGGGTGACCTCCTCGCCGTCGGCGGTGGTCCCGGTGCACTCGTAGTCGGCACCCTGCTCGACCTGCATCTCGTCGTCGCAGGTCAGGTCGATCGCCACGCCCTCGATCTGCTCGAACTGCGCCGCGACGTCCGCCTCGACCCGCTCGGGGTCGAGCACCGTGTCGGCGAACAGGCGGGCGAGCACGACGGCGACGAGCAGGAGGACCGCCGGCACCACGATCCCGGCGATCAGCCCCTTTCGGGACCGCCGCGGCGGCGCCCCGTACGGCGGCTGCCCGTACGGCGGCTGGCCCACCCAGTACGGCTGCCCGGGAGCCGGCTGCCCGCCCCAGGGCTGCCCGTAGGGGGCTCCGGGGGGCTGCTGGTACGGCGGCGGGCCGCCGTACGGCCCCGGCACCGGCGGCCCCCACGGCCCGGGCTGCTGCGGCCCGGGCTGCTGCGGCCCGGGCTGCTGCGGCCACGGCTGCGGAGGACCGGCCTGCGGGGGCCACGGCGGCCGCGGCCCGGGACGACCGGGCTCACCCGGCGGCGGGCCGCCCTGCGGGGGGGTGCTCATCGTCGGGAATCGTGCCACGCGGACGAGGTCAGCCGCCGACGGCGACCGCCACGACGCCGCGGCGCACCCGCTCCACCGCCGCCCGCGCGGTCGTGGCCAGCCGGGCGTCGGCGACCTTGGCGAGCTGGTCGAGCAGGTCCAGCAGCTGGCGCGCCCAGCGCACGAAGTCCCCGCCGGAGAGCTCGGTGCCGGCCTGTTCGGCCCCGGCCAGCACCCGATCCAGGCTCTGCCCGTCGGCCCAGCGGTAGGCCGCCCAGGCGAAGCCGAGGTCCAGGTCGCGGGTGGCCGGGACGCCGTGGTCGAGCTCGACGTCCTGCAGCCGCGAGCGGATCCGCCGCATCTCCCCGATCGCCGCGGCCACCTTGCCGGCCGGCACGGCGGGCTGGCCGGGCATCTCCCGCCGGGCCTCGAACACCAGCGTGGAGACCGCCGCCGCGAGCTCCGCCGGGGTCAGCCCGCGCCAGGCGCCCGAGCGCAGGCACTCGGCGACGAGCAGGTCCGCCTCCGACCAGATGCGGGCCAGCCGCCGGCCGTCGTCGGTCACCAGCGGGGCGACGTCGGCGACCTCGTGGTCCACCGGGTCCGCCCCCTCGACCACCGGGGGCGCGGCCGGGTCGGGGACCAGGTAGCCCAGCTCCTCCAGGACGTCGCAGGTGCGGTCGAACTGGCGGGTCAGCGAGCCCGTGCGCTCGGCCATGCGCCGGTGGGTGGCCTCGGCCTCCCGGGTGGCCCGCAGCCAGCGCTCGGCCGCCCGCACCCGCTCCTCCCGGTCGGGCAGGGCGTGCACCGGGTGGGCCCGCAGCGCCCGCCGCAGGTCGTGCAGCACCGGGTCGTCGGCGGCCGCGGAGCGGTGCTTCACCCGCCGCGCACCGAGGTCGTTCTCGACCCGCGCGTTGCGCAGCGTGGCGGCCAGGTCGCGGCGGGCGTGCGGGCTGCGGTGGTTGAAGTTCCGCGGCACCCGCACCCGGGCCAGCGCGGTGACCGGCGTCGGGAAGTCGACCGCGCCCAGGCGCCCGGCCCACTTGTCCTCGGTGAGCACCAGGGGGCGCGGCTCGGCCAGGTCGGTCACCCCGGGGTCGAGGACGACGGCCAGCCCCTGCCGCCGTCCCGACGGCACGCGGATGACGTCGCCGGGCCGCAGCGCGGCCAGCGCGTCGGAGGCCTCCATCCGGCGCTTGGCCGCCGAGTCGCGGGACAGCTCCTTCTCCCGGTCGGCGATGTCCTGGCGCAGCCGCGCGTACCCGGCGACGTCACCGCCCTCGGAGTGCATCTCGGCGGCCCAGCGCTCGGCGTCCCGCTCGTGGCGGGCGGCGGCGCGGGCCAGCCCGACCACCGACCGGTCGGCCTGGAACTGGGCGAAGGACGACCCCAGCAGCTCGCGGGCGCGGGCCCGGCCGAAGGAGCTCACCAGGTTGACGGCCATGTTGTAGCTGGGCCGGAAGGAGGACCTCAGCGGATAGGTGCGGGTGCTGGCCAGCCCGGCGACGACGGAGGGGTCCATGCCCGGCGCCCAGACGACGACGGCGTGCCCCTCGACGTCGATGCCGCGCCGCCCGGCCCGGCCGGTGAGCTGGGTGTACTCCCCCGGCGTCACGTCGACGTGCGCCTCGCCGTTCCACTTGACCAGCCGCTCCAGGACGACGGTGCGCGCCGGCATGTTGATGCCCAGGGCGAGGGTCTCGGTGGCGAACACCGCCTTGACCAGCCCGCGGACGAAGCACTCCTCGACGGTCTCCTTGAACGCCGGGACCAGGCCGGCGTGGTGGGCGGCCAGCCCCGCCAGCAGCCCCTCGCGCCACTCCCAGAAGCCGAGGACGTGCAGGTCCTCCTCCGGCAGCGAGCCGGTCCGCTCGTCGATGATGGCGGCGATCTCGGAGCGCTCGTGCTCGTCGGTGAGCCGCAGCCCGGACCGCAGGCACTGGTCGACCGCGGCGTCGCAGCCGTTCCGGCTGAACACGAAGGTGATCGCCGGCAGCAGGCCGTTGCGGTCCAGGCGCTCGATGACGTCCGGGCGGGCCGGGGGCCGGTAGCGCGGCTTGTGCCAGTCCCGCTCCCGGCGCGAGCCGCCACCGCCGCCGCCCCAGGTGTCGATCCGCCGCTCGTACTCGCGCACGTACCGGACCAGCTCC
Organism: Geodermatophilus sp. SYSU D01176; assembly: GCF_054050015.1. NCBI lineage: Bacteria > Bacillati > Actinomycetota > Actinomycetes > Geodermatophilales > Geodermatophilaceae > Geodermatophilus > Geodermatophilus sp. SYSU D01176. The sequence goes on from NZ_JBJGYN010000065.1 coordinate 20,828, forward strand.
GGGTCGACGACGCTGGCGCCGCGCTCCCGGGTCGACGCCCCGCGCGGTGTCCCGTCCTGCTCGGCGGCGTGCGCGGCCGGGCGCAGGCTGAACAGGTCGAACACCCGGTTGCCGACCAGCATGTGCTGCCACAGCGGGATCGGGCGGACCTCGCTGACCACGACCGTCGTGTGGCCCCGCACGGTGACCAGCCAGTCGGCGAACTCCTCGGCGTTGCTCACCGTCGCCGACAGGGACACCAGGGTCACCGACTGCGGGAGGTGGATGATCACCTCCTCCCACACCGCGCCGCGGAAGCGGTCGGCGAGGTAGTGCACCTCGTCCATGACGACGTAGCCGAGCCCCTCGATCGCCGGGGACTCGGCGTAGAGCATGTTGCGCAGCACCTCGGTGGTCATCACCACCACGGGGGCGTCGCCGTTGATGGCGTTGTCCCCGGTCAGCAGCCCGACCTTCGCCTCGCCGTAGCGGTCGACGAGGTCGTTGTACTTCTGGTTGGACAGCGCCTTGATCGGCGTCGTGTAGAAGGCCTTGCGCCCCTCGGCCAGCGCCTTGTGGACGGCGAACTCCCCCACGACCGTCTTGCCCGCGCCGGTCGGTGCGCAGACCAGCACGCCGGCACCCTCGTCGAGGGCCTCGCAGGCCTCCACCTGGAACGGGTCGAGGGAGAAGCCGAGCTCCGCGGTGAAGTCGGACAGCGCGGGGTGGGCGCCGCGCCGGCGGGCAGCGGCGTACCGCTCAGCGGGGCTGGACATGTCCCCACGTTAGGCGCGTTGCTGTTCCGCGGCGCGGTCAGCCCGTTGAGCGGCTTTGTTGGGGATAACGGCTGCATGCGGTGTCCGGCCGTCCACTCCAAACGATCAGGTCAGCTGGTCGTGCCGCGTCGAGGGGGGGGGGGGGGGGGGGGGGGGGGGGGGGGGGCGGGGGGGGGGGGGGGGGGGGGGGGGGGGGGGGGGGGGGGGGGGGGGGGGGGGGGGGGGGGGGGGGGGGC
>NZ_JBJGYN010000066.1:0-21236 GCF_054050015.1 Geodermatophilus sp. SYSU D01176
GGGGTTGTGGGGTTTGGGGTGGGGGGGGTGGGGGGGGGGAGCGGGCGCGGGGGGGGGGCGGGGCGCGGGGGGGGGGGGGGGGGGGGGGGCCGCGCCCCCCCCCCCCCCCCCCCCCCCCCCCCCCGCGCACCCATTGCCACGCCCTCCGGGCGCGAGGAGGCTCGGCCGCGCGGCGATGCCGCAGGGGCGTCGTCGCTTCCCGGGAGGAGTGGTGACGTGTACGCCCGATCGAACACCGCCCACGGCGACCCTCGACGCATGGACGACGCCATCGCCTACATCCGCGACGAGGTACTGCCTGCCGTCCGGGCCATGGACGGCAACATCGGCCTGTCCATGCTCTGCGACCACGACTCCGGCCGGTCCATCGTGACCAGCGCCTGGGAGTCCGAGGCGGCGATGCGCGCCAGCGCCGAGCAGGTCCGGCCGATGCGGGAGCGCTACACCCAGATGATGGGCGCGCAGGTGGAGGTGCACGAGTGGGAGATCGCCGTCCTCCACCGGGTGCACGAGGCGCCGGAGGGCGCGTGCACGCGGGTCACCTGGACCCGCACCGACCCCGCACGGGTGGACGAGGTCCTCGACGCCTACAAGATGACGCTGCTGCCCAAGTTGGAGGACATGGGCGGCTTCTGCAGCGCCAGCCTGCTGGTGGACCGTCGTGAGGGGCTGGGCGCCGGCACGGTGACCCTCACCGACCGTCAGGCGCTGGCGGACTCGCGGTCCATCGCGCAGACCAACCGCGAGCACTTCACCCGCGCGATGGGCATCGACGTGCTCGAGGTGGCCGAGTTCGAGCTCGCCGTGGCGCACCTGCGGGTGCCCGAGACCGTCTGAAGGAGGGCCTCCCTGCCCCCGCCCCTCGCAGGCTCGCGGCGGGCTCCTGCAGGGAGGCCATCCGGGGCCGGCCGTGCCGGCCGGCCCTGGTCAGCCGCTAGACGACCCGGGTCAGCGCCGGCCAGAGACCGTCGCCGCCCTCGGCGAGCAGCCCGACGCCGAGCACCCGCGACCAGGTCAGCTCCGACCCGGCCTCGTCGCGCCAGGACCACAGCCGCCGCGTCAGGTGGTGCAGCCTGTGCTCCTGGGTGAAGCCGATCGCGCCGTGCACCTGGTGCGCCAGCCGGGCGACCACCTCGACCGCCGCCCCGGCGCGCACCTTCGCCGCCGCCGCGGCCAGCACGACGTCGTCGCCCCGCCCGAGCGCCTGGACGGCGGCGTCGACGAGCGCGCTCACCGCGGTGACCTCGCCGGCCATCTGCGCGAGCTGCATCTGGACGGCCTGGAACTTCGCCAGCGGGCGGCCGAACTGCTGCCGCTCCCCCGCGTACTGCACCGTCCACGCGAGCACCTGCTCCAGCGCCGCGGCCAGCTGCACCGCCCGCGCCAGCGCGTACCGGGCCCGTACCTGCCCCGCCCGCGCCGGGGTCAGCAGCGCACCTGACGCGGGCGCCCCGCCGAGCACCAGCGAGCCGCGCGGCTCCCCGGCGAGGTTCCGCGCGTCGCTGGTGGCCAGCCCCTCGGCGTCGACCAGCGCGAGCACCGCGCCCTCGATGCCCTCGGGCGCCGCGGCGAGGACGGCGACGTGCCGCGCCACCCCGGCCCAGGCCACGTCGGTCGCGGTGCCGGTCAGCACCCAGCGCCCCGGCCCGTCGCCGTCGTCCGACGGCTCGGCGGTCACCGCGCCGGCGACCGCCAGGGTCAGCGGCAGCGCCGGGTCGGGCAGGTCCAGGTCGGCGTCCAGCAGCGCCGGCCCGGCGGCCATGAGCTGCTCGGCCACCGGCACCGCCCCCGCGCCGGCGGCCAGGGTACGGACGACGGCCACCACGTCGGCCAGCTCGCCGCCCGACCCGCCGGCCTCCTCGGGCAGCCCCACCCCGGTCAGCCCGGCCTCGGCCAGGTCGGCCCACAGCCCGGCGTCCCACGCGGTCTCCGCGGTGAGCGCGAACGGCTCGTGGCTGCCGAGGATGTCCCGGACGGTCTCGACCACGAGGTCCTGGTCGCTCATCGCAGTGCTCCCTGGCTCGACCCCGCGCGCGCTCGTTCCCCGCCGCGGTCCCTCACTCGCTGTCGTCATCGCAGCCCCAGCCCGCGCGCCACGATCCCCCGGAGGATCTCGTTGGTCCCGCCCCGCAGCGTGTAGCCGGGCGCGTGCAGCTGCGCCTCGGCCAGCGCCCGCCCCAGCGGGTCCGGCGACTCCAGCGACGGCGTCACCTCCACCACCCGGCGGATCTCGTCGACGACGTCGGCCTCGAACGTCGTCCCCACGTCCTTGACCAGCGCCGCGGGGATGTCGGGCAGCTCGCCGCGGTCCAGGGCCGCGGCGATCCGCAGCGAGAGCTGGCGCAGCGCCAGCAGCCGCGCCGAGAGCCGGCCCAGGGTGCCCAGCTGCGCGGCGTCGCCGGTGTCGCACGCGCGCCGCGCGAACTCGGCGATCAGCGGGTAGGTCGACAGGAACCGCTCGGGCCCGGACCGCTCGAAGGCCAGCTCCGCGGTCACCTGGTGCCAGCCGGCGCCCTCCTCCCCGAGCAGCATGTCGCCGGGGACGACGACGTCGTCGAACACGACCTCGTTGAAGTGGTGGCCCCCGTCGAGGATGCGGATCGGGTTGATGGTGATGCCCGGCAGCGACAGGTCGACCAGCAGCTGGGACAGGCCCGCGTGCCGGTGCGCCGGGTCGGCCGGCGAGGTGCGCACCAGCACGATGCCGTAGTGCGACAAGTGGGCGTTCGACGTCCACACCTTGGCGCCGGTGACCACCCAGTCGCCGTCGGCGTTGCGCGCGGCGCGGGTGCGGATCGAGGCGAGGTCGGAGCCGGAGTCCGGCTCGCTCATGCCGATGACGAAGTAGCACTCGCCGGCGGCGATCCGCGGCAGGATCGCCTGCCGCTGCGCCTCGGTGCCGTAGCGCAGCAGGTTCGGCCCGGACTGCCGGTCGGCGATCCAGTGCGCCGCCACCGGCGCGCCCGCCGCCAGCAGCTCCTCGGTCACCGCGTAGCGCTCCATCGCCGAGCGCTCGTGGCCGCCGTACCGCTTCGGCCAGGTCATCCCCAGCCAGCCACGCTCGCCGAGCTTGCGGGAGAACGCCGGGTCGACGCCGGACAGCCACGTGTCGACGTGGGTGGTGAAGGTGCCCGCCGCGCGCTCCTCGGCCAGGAACTCCCGCACCTGCGCGCGGACCTCCTCGGCGGCCTCGGACGGCGGCGCGGGCGCCAGGGTCAGCGGACTGCTCATGCGGTACGACTCCCCACGTCGGTGTGGCCGTGCCCCCTGGTTCTACAGGGCGGCACCGTGGGGAGCGCGGTCGGCTCCGGCCCTGATCACGGAGGTGGTGCAGGCCCGCACGGCGCGTCGCCGCATGTCGCGTACCGCGAGCGACGAGCCCGTGATCAGTTCGTGGACGGCGGCGGACCGGGCAGGTCCGGGGTGTCCTCGTCCTCGTCCTCGTCGTCGCCCGCCGCACCCGCCCCCTCGACGTCCTCGGCACCGCGGGTGAGCTGGCGCAGCTCGGAGACGACGTCCCCGGCCACCGTCGCCAGGGAGGTGACCGCGCCGGACACCAGCCGGCGCACCCCGGGGGCGTCCAGGCCGAGCAGCGCGCCGAACCCGGCGGCGACGTCCACACCCGGGAAGGCGCCCGGCACGCCGACCGCCCGCGCCTGCCCGTCGGCCAGCTCCGGCGACCAGCGCATCGCGTCGCCGGACATCGTGATGTCGCCGGTGGCCCCGTCGATCGACTCGGTCACCGGGTTGGGTCGACGCTCCATGGCCGCCTCCCGCGCCGCACGTACCCTGCGCCGATGGTCGCGCGCGGGCGCACCGGGCGCCAGGGGCGTCGGGGTGTTCAGGGACGGCGCGTGATCGCCAGCAGCGCGATGTCGTCGGCGCGCACCCCGCTCGCGAGCTCGGCCAGCAACCGGTCGCACAGCTCGTCGGGGTCGGTCGTGGCGGCCCGGACCGCGGCGTCCTGCAGCGCGGCCAGGCCCTGGTCGAGGTCGGCGTCCCGGCTCTCCACCAGCCCGTCGGTGTAGAGCAGCAGCGTCGCGCCCGGGGCGAGCACCCCCGCCCACTCCACCGCCGGGCCCGGTGCCGGCGGCGCCCCGAGCATCCGGCTGGGTGCCACGTCGAGCAGCTCCGCCGTCCCGCCCGCGACCAGCAGCGGGGACAGGTGCCCGGCGGAGGCGATCCGCAGCCGGCCGCTGCCCGGGTCGAGCGTCGCGAACAGCGCGGTGGCCATCCGCTGCAGGCCCAGCAGCGGCCAGCCCGCCTGCAGCCGGTCGATGACCGCGCTCGGCGGCGGCTGGTCGCCCAGCTGGGCCCGGTAGACGCTGCGCAGCTGCCCCATGACCGCGGCGGCGGTGATGTCGTGCCCGACGACGTCCCCGACGGCCAGCGCCACCTGCCCGCCCGGCAGCGGGACGACGTCGTAGAAGTCGCCGCCGACGTCGGCGCCACGGCTGGCCGGCAGGTAGCGGACGGCCGCCGCCAGGCCCGGGACCGGCGGCGGTGGGGGCGGCAGCAGGTTGCCCTGGAGCGTGTGGGAGGTGCGGGTCTCCAGCTCCAGGCGCTGGGCCTTGTCCACCACCTGCGACACCTGCAGCGCCAGCTGCTCGGCCACCTCGACGTCGGCGGGGGTGAACGGCCCGCGCCGCCGGTCGCTGCACAGCGTCACGACGCCGAGCACGCGGCCGTCGGCGAGCAGCGGCACGCACACCAGGTTGACCAGCTCCAGCGTCCGGGCGATCTCCAGGTGCCGCGGATCGGTGGTGATCTCGGCCAGCCACCGGTCGGTGACCTCGCGGATCCACACCGTCCGGCCCAGCTCCATCGCCTGCACGCTGGGGTGCTTCGCCCCGCGCTGCGGCAGGTGCCGGTCCTCGAGCTCGGCCACCAGCTCCCGCCGCGCCGGGTCGCGGTGCCGCGCCGCCGGCCGCGTCGCCCCGCGCTCGGTGGTCAGGTCGATGACGCACAGGTCGGCCAGCCGGGGCACCGCCAGCTCGGCGAGCCGCTCCGCGGTCTCGGTGACGTCCCCGGCCGAGGACATCAGCCGGGCCGCGTCGAGCAGGAACGCCGACCGCTCCGCCGCCCGGGCGGTCTCCTCGTGCAGCCGCACCCGTTCCACCGCGAGGCCGGCCTGGCGCCCGACGGTGGCCAGCAGGTCGGAGTCGGCCTGGCTCAGCCTCCCCCGGTCACCCGGCGCGGTCAGGTCGATCAGGCCGCTGTCGCCGGTCACCCCGAGCAGCAGCACTAGGGCGCCGAGGTGCCGCGAGTCGGCGTCCACGGGGACGACGACCAGTGCCTCCTGCCCGTGCTCGTCCATCGCGGCGGCGAGGGCCGGCCAGACCGCACGCAGCCCCGCCCCGCGCGGCACGGTGTGCACCCCGCCGTCGCGGACCAGCTCCGCGCCGAGGAGCGCCGCGGCCTCCATGGCCTCCAGCAGGTCGTCGGGGATCCCGTCGACGGCGGCCAGTTCCAGCGGCGGCACGGAGGGCTCGTCCCGCCGGCTCGCGCGGCGCTCGGCGGCCAGCCACAGCGCCGCGCCACTGGCCCCGACCGCCTCCCGGCTGCGGCGGACGATGACCTCCGCGACGTCCCGCGCGGAGGCCGCCGCCGACACCTCCGACACCACCTGCTGCAGCGTGTGCGCCCGGCGCTCGGACTCCGCGGCCGAGCGCTGCGCGGCGAGCAGCGCCTTCTCGTACCGGCGCCGGGACGTCGCCTCGAACACCGTCGCGCGCACCAGCAGCGGTGCGCCCTTGTCGTCGCGCACCTCGACCGCGTTGAGCAGGCACGGCAGCAGCGACCCGTCGGCCCGGACGACGTCGAGCGCGACCTCGCGCACCATGCCCTGCATGCGCAGCAGCGGCGCCAGGTGGGTCTCGTAGAACACCCGCCCGCCTATGCTCAGCAGGTCCTGGAAGCGCACGCCGATCAGCTCGCCGGCCGACCGCCCGGTCCACTCGCAGAAGGTGTGGTTGGCCTTGACGACCCGCCCGTCGGGCAGCGCGGAGAAGTAGCCGCACGGCGCGTTCTCGTACAGGTCCGCCGGGTCCTCCTCGAGCAGCCGGCGCAGCCCGGCAGGCCCCTCGCGGGGGTCCGGTCGCCGCGGCTCGTCCATCGCGGGGCTACCCGAGGAAGGCCCGGATGGCGGCGACGGTCTCCTCCGGCGCCGACAGGTGCGGGCAGTGTCCGGTGGCGGACAGCAGGGTGAACACGCTGCCGGGGACCTGCGCGTGCACGTAGCGGCCGACCACCTCGGGGGCGATCGCGTCGTCGGTGCACTGCAGGACCAGCGTGGGCACGCGGACGCCGGGCAGGTCGGCCCGGTTGTCGGAGAGGAAGGTGACGCGGGCGAACTGCCGGGCGATGTCGGGGTCGGTGCGGCAGAAGCTGTTGGTCAGCTCGGCGGTGAGCTCGGGCCGGTCGGGGTTGCCCATGATCACCGGGGCCATCGCCGCGGACCAGCCCAGGTGGTTGCTGTCGAGGGAGTCCAGCAGCGCGACGATGTCCTCCCGCGAGAAGCCGCCGGTGTAGCCGTCGTCGTCGACGTAGCGCGGGTTGGGCCCGACCATCACCAGCGCCCCGAACAGGCCGGGGGCGCGCGCCGCGGCGAGGACGCCCATCATCGCGCTCACCGAGTGCCCGACGAAGACGACGTCGTCCAGGGCCAGCTCGCGGCAGATCTCGACGACATCGGCGGCGTACCCGTCCAGCGACCCGTACTTGACCGGGTCGTAGGCCGACAGGTCCGAGCGGCCCGAGCCGACGTGGTCGAAGAGGACGACGCGGTGGTCGACCGCGAACTCCGGGGCAACCAGGCGCCACATCTCCTGGTCGCACCCGAAACCGTGCGCGAAGACCATCGGACGCCCGTCCTCGACCCCGCTCACGCGGACCCGGTTCCGGGCGATCACGCTCACCGCCGCAACGTAACCGTCCGGGGGCGGTCCTGTCCCTCCTCCGTCCGCGAGTCGTGACCCGCCGGTCGTCCGGACCGGGACCGAGACCCCTGTCGCGCAGGGCCCCGCCGTCCCTACGCTCGGCAGTGGTACGGACCCCACCCTCCCGAGGTGCACCATGCCCGCCGCCGCGGCGCTCTCCTCCCCTCCCGCCCTGAGCATCGCGCCCGTCACCGCCCCGGCCTCCTGCCCGGTCGAGTCCGAGCTCGTGCTGCACCGGCTCGTGCGCCGCGAGCTGCGGCTGCTGGCCGAGCTGTCGGCGCGGGCGCCCGCCGGTGACCGCGACCGCACGCGCACGCTGACCCGGCACGCCGACCTGCTCGGCCGTCTGCTGCTGCACCACCACGCCACCGAGCGCGACCTGCTGTGGCCGGCGCTGGTGCGCGCGGCGCCGACCGCGCGGCCGGTGGTGGAGCGGTGGGCCGGCCGCGTCGCCGGCCTGGACACCCGGCTGCGCGACCTGTCCACCGCCGCGCGGCAGTGGGCGGTCGCGGCGTCGGACAAGGCGCGCGACACCTTCACGCTGGCCTGCTTCGACCTGGCCGACGCCGTGGACGCGCAGACGGCCGAGGAGGAGCGCGACCTGCTGCCGCTGCTCGGCCGGCACCTCTCGTCCGCGGCGTGGGCCGAGGTGATGCGGGCGGTGCGCTGCCCGCTGTCGCGGCGCGAGCGCTCGCTGGTGCTCGGCCTGGCGCTCGAGGACGCCTCCGCCCGCGACCGGGCCCGGCTGCTCGCCGGGCTGCCCGCGCCGGCCCGGCTGGCCTGGCGGCTGGCCGGACGGCGCCGCTACCGCGCCGCCGTCGTCCGGCTGCGGGGAGAGCCGCCCGCCCAGTGAGGGGGCAGGTCCGCCGTCAGTAGCGGGACGTGCCGCAATCGGCGCAGCGCTTGCGTGGCGGCAGGGTCTCCCGCTGGCAGTTGGGGCAGGTCCAGGCGCTGCGGTCGATGCGCGGGCGGCTGCGGCTGCGCGGGCTGCGCAGGCGCTGAGGGTCGGTCCGGATGTCGGTGGTCGTCGGGCTCACGGGGCACCTCCTGGGGTCGCAGGCCCGACGGTAGGCAGCCGACGTGTCACGGAGATGACCTCCGGGTTGCGGTTCCCGCCCGTTCCGCGTGTCTCGCGACACCCCGCCCGGTCGCCCCTCACCGGGCCAGCAGGTCGCGGACCGCCCCGATCACCTCGCCCGGCGTCAGGCGGCCACCGGCCACTCGGGTCGGCACCGGTCCCCGAGGCGGGCACCCCGCCACGAGGGGTCGCCGACGGCGGCGACATGCAGTCCCGGTCACTGCCCCGGCGGGAATGCCGGGGCACCATGGACGTTCGTCTGTTGCCGCAGCCGAGTACCGACAGAGAGACGTGCAGTGCCGACGACGCACCCCGAGGTCGTGCCCCATCCGGAGATCGACGCCGAACAGCAGTACGTCAAGGAGCTCTACGGCCGCCTCGACGCCGCCCGCGACCTGGCCGAGCGCCGGCTGAAGCAGGCCATCGCCTGGCCCGCCGTCGACCCGCAGGCGCTGCAGGAGCGCGACGCCACCGTGCGCTTCCAGACCGAGCGGGTCACCGCCCTCGACGCCGCCGAGGCGGGCCTGTGCGTCGGCCGGATCGACCGCACCGACGACGGCCCGCTCTACATCGGCCGCATCGGGCTGGCCGCCGACGACGCCGGCGGTGACCCCGCGCTGGTCGACTGGCGGGCGCCGGCCGCGCGGCCGTTCTACACCGCCACCCCGGTGCACCCGCTCGGCGTGGCCCGCCGCCGGCACATCCGCACCCGGGGGCGCACCGTCGTCCGGCTGGACGACGAGGTGCTCACCGACGGGGTCGCCGGGTCGGGGCTGACCGGGGAGGCCGCGCTCATGGCCGCCCTGGACACCGCGCGCACCGGCCGGATGACCGACATCGTGCGCACCATCCAGGCCGAGCAGGACCGGATCATCCGCGCCGACGACCGCGGCGTCCTCGTCGTCCAGGGCGGGCCGGGCACCGGCAAGACCGCCGTGGCGCTGCACCGGGCGGCCTACCTGCTCTACACGTACCGCGAGCGGCTGGCCCGCCGCGGCCTGCTCGTCGTCGGCCCCACCCCGACGTTCCTGCGCTACATCGCCGACGTGCTGCCCTCGCTCGGCGAGACCGGCGTGCTCCTGGCCGGGCTCGGCCAGCTGCGCCCGGGCCTCGACGCCCGCGGCACGGAGCCGCCGGAGACCGCCGCGGTCAAGGGCCGGCTGGAGATGGTGGAGGTGCTCGAGCGCGCCGTCGGCGGCCGGCAGGTCGTGCCCGACGCCCCGCGCGAGGTGACCGTCGACGGGTTCGCGCTGCGGCTGCGGCCGATCGACGTGAGGCGCGCGCAGAACGCCGCCCGCAAGGCCGAGCGGCTGCACAACCTGGCCCGGCCGGTGTTCACCCGCCGCATCGTCGACCTGCTGACCCGGCGGTACGCCGAGCGCATCGGCGCCGGCATCGACGCCGCCGACCTGCTCGACCGCGAGGACACCGCCGCGCTGCGCCGGGAGGTCGCCGAGGAGCCCGCCGTCCGGCTGCTGATCGACGACCTGTGGCCGGTGCTGACCCCCGAGCGGCTGCTCACCGACCTGTTCGCCGACCCCGCCCGCCTCGCCGCCGCCACCCCGGGGTGGGACGACGAGACCCGCGCGCTGCTGCACCGGCCTCGTCCTACTCCCACCCACCCAGCGGCGTGGACGCCGGCCGACGTCCCGCTGCTGGAGGAGGCCGAGGAGCTGCTCGGCTTCGACGACAGCGCGCAGCGGGCCCGCGCCGAGCGGGACCGCCGCCGCCGGCTGGCCGAGGCGCAGGAGACCCTCGACGTGCTGCACGGCTCGCGCTCCATCGACCTGGAGGACGAGCACCTGGAGGCCGAGGTGCTCAGCGCCGGCGACCTCATCAGCGCCGAGGAGTTGGCCGACCGGCAGCGAGCCCTCGACACCCGCACCACCGCCGAGCGGGCCGCCGCCGACCGCACCTGGACCTTCGGGCACGTCGTCGTCGACGAGGCCCAGGAGCTCTCCCCCATGGCCTGGCGGCTGCTGGTCCGCCGCTGCCCGACCCGCTCGATGACCGCCGTCGGCGACCTCGCCCAGACCGGCACCCTGGCCGGCGCCGCCGCGTGGGACGAGACGCTGCGGCCGCACGTCGGCGACGCGTGGCGGCTGGAGGAGCTGACGGTCAACTACCGGACGCCGGCCGAGATCATGGCCGTCGCCGCCGACGTCCTCGCCGCGGGCGGCACCGGGGCGAGCGCGCCGCGCTCGGTCCGCCCGGGCACCGCCGAGCCGTGGGCCGAGGTGACCGGAGAGGAGCGGCTGGCCGCGCGGGCCGCCGAGGTGGTCGCGGAGCGGGCCGGCGCGGAGGGCACCACCGCCGTGGTCGCCCCGGCCGGCCGGGTCGCCGAGCTCACCGCCGCGGTCGCGGCGCGGGTGGACGGCGTCTCGTCCGGCCCGGACGCCGACTCCTCGCGCGGCCCGGTGGTGCTCACGCCGGGCGAGGCGAAGGGCCTGGAGTTCGACGCGGTGCTCGTCGTCGACCCGCAGGGGGTGCTCGACGAGGGGGTGCGCGGCCACAACGACCTTTACGTGGCGCTCACCCGCGCCACCCAGCGGCTCGGCGTGCTCTCCCCCGGCGACCTGCCCGCGGAGCTCTCCCGCCTGGCGTGAGAGAGGACCCCTGCCCCCCGCCACACGCACGCTCGCGGCGGGACCCTGCAGAGGGGCGGATCAGCGGGGGAGCGTGTCGCGGTGGCGGGTCAGCCCCTCGACGACGGCGGCCAGCGCGCCGGCGACCAGCACCAGACCGGCCCCCACCCCGACCAGCGGGACGCCGCCCATCGTGTGCCAGTCCAGCTCGGCCCAGACCATGCCGACGACGAGCGCCAGCAGACCGACCACGCCCACCAGCGGCGCGAGCCACCTGCCCATGTGTCCCCCTCGTCCGTACGGCCCTGCGATGACACCACGCGGCACCGACAGCCGGTGCCGCCTCCGGTGCGCCGATGACGCAGCGCGACCGGATCGGTTCAGTCGGTCCCGCGGACCCGCAGCACCACCCCGCTCGCCGGCTTCGCCGGGATCCGGCGCAGCGAGATCGACAGGTCCTGCTCCGGGACGTCGGCCTGCAGACGGGCCAGCCGTCCGGCCAGCGCGGACAGGACGGCGACGGTGACCTGCTCCCCCGGGCACCGGTGGCCGGTGCGCGGGTCGCCCGCCCCCTGGGGCACGAGCTCGAAGGCGCCGATCTGGCGGTCGAGGAAGCGCTCGGGCCGGAAGGCGTACGGGTCGCCCCACAGCTCGGGGTCGTGGTTCTGGCCGTAGAGGTCGAGCAGCACCATGGAGTGCCGCGGCACCCGCTCGCCGTCCCACTCCACCTCGCGCGGTGCACGTCCGCCGATGAACGGGGCGAACGGGTAGAAGCGGCGCACCTCGTGCGCCCAGGCCTCGGCGAAGGCGGGCTCGCCGGAGGCCAGCCACCCGCGGTACCGCGGCCAACGGGCCAGGGCGTGCCCGGAGAAGGCGAGGAACCAGCTGATCGCCACGGTGGGGCGGACGACGTTGAGCACCTCCACCGCGGCGGTGCGCGCGTCCAGCCGTTCGCCGTCGGCGTCGCGGTGCCGGGAGACGACGTCGACGACCGAGCCCTCCGGGACCGTCGCCGCGCCGCTGCGCACCTCCTCGACCAGCGCGGCCAGCCAGGCCTCGCGGCGGCCGCGGGCCCGCCGGGCCCGCCAGTGCCGGGGTCCCGCGGTGGCGAAGCCGTCGACCATCGCGGTCAGGTCCCGGGCCACCGACGGCACCTCGTCGTCGGACAGCGGGACGCCGGCCCAGTCGCACACCGCGCGGGTGAGCACCGCGGCCGCCTCGTCGAACAGCACGACCTCGCCGCGCTCCACCCAGCGCGGCACCGCCGCGTCCCAGGCGGCGGAGGCGCCCTTGACCAGCGTGGCGATCCGGTCGTCGTCCATCAACAGGGACACGAACACCGCCTTGCGGGTGCGGTGGGTCGCGCCGTCGAGGGTGTGCACCGCGCCCTTGCCGAACAGCGTCCCCTGCACCGGCTCGGGGATGGCGTGCGAGCGGCGCACGTGGTCCTCGTCGTAGACGAACCGGGCGGCGTCCGGGCCCTCGATGCCGAGCACGGGCAGGCCGCCGAGCCGGACGGCCACGGTCCGGCGGCCCCGGGCCCGGCGGGCGTCGGGCAGCCAGCCGTAGCCCCTGGCGGCCAGGAGCGGGCTGTTCTCGAGTCGGGGTCGGCGCACGGGGACCCCCTGCCCCGGACGGCGCCCGCTCACACGAAGGACCCCGTCCTCCTCACCGTGGGAGGACGGGGTCCTCCCCACCCTTCGCGAGCTCAGGGCAGGGCCCGGGACGGGGCCGCGGCGAGCCTCTGGACGGGGCCAGGGCGGGACCCTGCAGAGAGGTGGCTCCCCGTTTCACCCCGGGCGTTGCTGCTGCAGGCGGTCGTCGCGCGGGACGCTGGCCGCGTCCGTCGGGGGTTCGCCCGCCGGGCACTCCTGCGAGCCCAGCCGCCGCAGCAGCGCGACGACCTCCCCGACCGCCGACGACGACGCCCTCTCGGGCACCGTGCGCTCCACCTGCTGCAACGCCTCGGCGAGGACCCGCTCCTCGGCGGAGAGCATGCCGCGGTAGGCGGGGTCGAGCAGGTAGCCGGTCGGCGGGGTGGACAGGCAGCCGATGCAGTCCAGCAGCACCTCGAGCAGCCGGGCGGCCTCGGCCGGCGGGGTGCCGGACGGCGCGATCGCCACCGTGTGCACGTCCTGCTCCCACAGCCGGGCGCGGGCCGGGTCCTCCCGCAGCGCCAGGACGGTGCCGCTGCGCCGCCGCGGGCCCGAGCCGGTGCCCTGGACGGCGCTGCGCACCTGGTGGGCGATGCGGATCAGGTCGTCGTCCTGCATCGAGGTGCCGACGAAGAGCACGTGCCGGGTCAGCAGCAGCGAGTGCAGCACCCCGGCCAGCGCCGCGCGCGAGTCCCCGAACTGCAGGTACTCCTCGCGGGTCAGCACGATGCTGTGCGGGTGGGCGGCGTCGCCGTGCAGCTTGAGCAGCCACGGCCGGCCGGGCTCGGCGTCGTCGAAGGGCAGCACCGAGAGGTCGCGGCCGATGTCGGCTGCGGCGAGCTCGACCAGCGGGTCGTAGTTGGTCGTGACGAACTCCTGCACCGGCAGGTCGGCGATCAGCGCGTGCGCCAGCGCGTAGTGCCCCGGCCCGAACCGCTCCTTGACGAACGCCTCGACCTGCTCGCGGCCGAGCTCGCGGGCCAGCAGCGCGGCGGCGTCCTCGGCCGGCAGCCGGGACAGCCCGGCGCGCAGGGCGTCGTCCAGGCCGGATCGCTCGGCCAGCTCGTCGAGCAGCTGCTCCCACGTGGGCAGGCCGGCCGCGGCGCTCACCCCCGCGCCGACGAAGACCGCCAGCTGCCCGCGGCGGGCCCGCTCGCCGAGGTCCCCGGCCAGCTCCCACAGGTGCCCGGGCAGGTCCCAGCTGCCCGTCTCGGCCCGGCGCACCCGCTGCGCGGCGGCGAGGTCGCTGGGCCCCCGCAGCACCAGCGCGACGTCGAATCCGTGCTCGGCGGCCCCTTCGCGCAGCACGGGCAGCAGCCGCTGCAGCAGGGTGCCGCGCTGCCCCGCGGCGCCGCCCCAGCCCGTGCCGAGGGCCGGCAGTGCGACCAGCCGGCGGGCCCGTCCCTGCACCGGGTCGGTCACCTGCCGCTCCGCGACGGTGGCCAGCGCCGCCCGCGCGCCGTCGACCAGCCAGTGCAGCGCGTCGTCGGGGTCGCGCTCCTGCTCGTCGACGGTGTGGACCAGCCACAGCGCCCGCCCGGCGTCCCCCTCCCGGCCCCCGGGCACCCGCACCACCCGCTCGTCGCCGCGCCAGGCCAGGTCGAGGCAGAGGCCGTCGCGGTCCTCGCTGCCCACGACGTCCTCGGGCAGCAGCTGCCGCCACTCGGAGGTGACCCGCAGGGACCGGTCGGTGGGCACCAGGACGTCGTCGCACACCAGCCGGCGGAGGTCCGCTCCGACCACGAAGACGTGTCCGGTCACGGTCCCAGGGGTGCCCCGTCGGGCGGGTGGTGAACCGGTACGGAACCGGCCGCTGCCCGGCCGGGCCGGGCGCTCAGCGCGGGATGCCGCAGCCGCCGGCGCCGCAGGCGCACCCGGCGCAGGCCGCGGGCCGGACCGGTGCCGGCTGGGCGGCGACGGCCCGCAGGCTCATGGCCCCGACCAGCAGGACCACGCCGAGCAGGCCGAGGCCCAGCGCACCGACCACGGTGGCGCCGTCGGCCGCCCGCTCCCAGCCGGCCAGCAGCCCGGTGACGACCAGCAGGCCGGTGACCAGCCCCCACCAGACGAGGGCGGCCTGGCCGCTGCGGCGTACCGCACGACCGCGGCCGAGCAGCGTCAGCGCCCCGACGAGCAGCCCGGCGGGGACGGCCACGAGCAGCACCCGGCTCGCCACACCGGCGGGCCCGAACGCGACGGTGAGGGCCAGCACACCGGCGGCCGCCACCGCCCAGCCGAGACCCCGGCCCCGGCCGGCGGTCCCGGCCGCCAGCTGCCCCCCGCGCCCGGCCAGCAGCGCACCGGCGACGCCCAGGACCAGCCGCGCGCCACCGTCGGCCCAGAACACCGCCACCGCGGCGACGACGAGCAGCGCGACCCCGCCGGCCAGCCACCGGGGCCACGCCCGCCGGGCCTGCTCCGGACTCGTCCGCTCCACCGCCGTCATCGCTGCACCGCTCGCCACGGGACGAGTGTCCCCCACCCTCCCCGGCGGACCGGCGCGAGTCGTGTCACCCTGCCCGGGGTGCCGCAGGTGCGCGGCCGGCGGAGCGGGGTGCGATGTGGTGACCGAGGCCGGGCAGGCGGACGACGCGCCGCTGGCGCACCGGGCCGCGCACAGCACCGCGCTGCGGTCGGCGGCCCGCGTCGGCCTCGTCGGCTACGCCCTGCTGCACCTGCTGGTCGCCTGGCTGGCGCTGCAGCTGGCCTGGTCGGCCGGTCGGACCCGGCCGGACGACGACAGCGCCGCGGTGGACCAGAGCGGGGCGATGGCGCTGCTCGCGGCCTCCCCCGTCGGCCCGCTGCTGATGTGGCTGCTCACCGCCGGCCTCGCCGGGCTGTGCCTGTGGCAGGCCGTCGAGGTGCTGCGCCACCACCGCGCGCTCCCCGCGCCCGGCCCCGCCCGGCGGCGCGCGCTGGTGCAGCTGGCCAAGACCCTCGGGACGGCGCTGGTGTACGGCTCCCTCGCCGTCTCCGCCGCCCGGGTCGCCCTGGGCAGCGGCAGCGACCCCGCGGCGGACACCCGGGCCGTGCGCGGCGTGCTCGCGTGGCCCGGCGGCCAGCCGCTGGTCGTCGCGATCGGGCTGGTCGTGGCGGCGATCGGCGTCTACCACGTGCGCAAGGGCCTGCGGTCGGACTTCCTGGAGGAGATCGACCTCTCCACCGTCTCCCCCGCGCTGTGCGCTGTGACGCACCGGGCCAGCCAGGCCGGCTTCGTGCTCAAGGGGGTGGCCTTCGTGCTCGTCGGGGCGGTGGTGGCCTGGGCCGCGGCCACGTTCGACCCGGCGCGGGCCACCGGTCTGGACGGCGCGCTGCGGGCGGTGGCCGCCGAACCGCACGGCGGCTGGGTGCTGATCGTGGTCGCGGTCGGACTCGCGGCGTTCTCCGTGTACTGCCTCGCGCGGGCGCGCCACCCGGTCGGCTGAGAGAGGACCCCGCCGGCGAGATCGGCGATCTCGCACGGCCGCGGGCCGCCATCCGGGTGAGATCGCCGATCTCGTCACGGACGGGAGCAGTGGACCGGGCGGCGGCGGGGTATCCGCTGTGCCACGCTGGTCAGTCCGCGGGGCGGTCCAGCGGTGGAGGAGGAGCCGGCCATGGGCGGGACGACGGAACGAGCCGCGGGAGCCGCGGGCCGGGCGGGCGACAGCGACGCCCTCGAGCACCTGGCGCGCATCGGCCTGATCGCCTACGGCGTGGTGCACCTGCTGGTCGCGTGGCTCGCGCTGCAGTTGGCCTGGGGCGGCGGCAGCGGCGAGTCCGCCGACCAGGCCGGCGCGCTGGCCACGCTGGCCGAGCAGCCGCTGGGCCGCCCGCTGCTGTGGCTGCTCGCGGTCGGGCTGGTCGCACTGGCGGCCTGGCAGGCGGCCGAGGTGCTCCGCTGGCGGAGCCGGCTGTCGTCCTCCGGCGACGCCCGGAAGAAGGCCGTCGAGAAGACCGTCAAGGCGGTCGCGAAGGCGGTCCTCTACGCCGCGCTGGCCGTCCTCGCCGTCCGCACCGCCACGGGAGGCGGTGGGTCCGGGGGGCAGCAGCAGGCGACCGGGGTCTTCGGCTGGCCGGCCGGGCGCTGGCTGGTGGGGCTGATCGGTTTGGTCATCGTCGGCGTCGGGGTGTACCTGGTGCACAAGGGCGTCTCCAAGCGCTTCCTCCAGGAGGTCGACCTGGGCTCGGCCCCGCCGCGGACGACCCGGCTGGTCACCCGGCTCGGGCAGGCCGGCTTCCCCGCCAAGGGCGTGGCCCTCGGCGTGGTCGGGGCGCTGCTGGTGTACGCCGCCGTCACCTTCGACCCGGCCCGGGCCACCGGGCTCGACGGCGCCCTGCGCACCATCCTGGACGCCCCCTTCGGCCGGGTGCTGCTGACCCTGGTCGCGGTGGGGATCGCCGCGTTCGGCGCCTACTGCTTCGTCCGCGCCCGCTATCCCGAGCGGACCTGATGGAGGACCCCCCTGCCCCCCACCCCTCGCGGCCCCGTCCCGAGGCTCGCCGGGCGCCTGCGAGCGATGAGGAGGGGGTCCTCCCGGGGGTCCTTCTCCTGCAGGGGGGCCGGATCCACCGGCTGGTCGAGTCCGCCCGCGGGGTCACCGACCACCCGGTGCTCGAGGCGGTCGCCCGCGTGGGCCTGGTCGCCTACGGCGTCCTGCACCTGCTCATCGGCTGGCTGACGGTCCAGCTCGCCCGCGGCAGCACCCGTGTCGACGCCGACCAGACCGGCGCGCTGCAGGCGGTCGCCGGCACCCCCGGCGGCACGGTGCTGCTGTGGCTGATCGGCCTCGGCATGCTCTCCCTGGCGCTGTGGCAGGCCGGGGAGGTGCTGCTGTGGTGGCACGGGCTGCTCGACCGGGAGCACCGCCTGCGGACGGCGTTCGTCTGCGTGAAGTGCCTGGCGAAGGCGGCCGTCTACGCCGTGCTGGGCGCGACCGCGCTGCTGTTCGCCCTCGGTCTGGAGTACGAGGCCGACGAGCGGTTCCGCGAGCTCACCGGCGAGACGCTGGAGCTCACGGGCGGCGCGGTGCTGGTGCACGCCGTCGCCGCCGGGGTGCTGGCCGTCGGGCTGTACACGCTGGTGCGCGGGCTGACCGGTGGCTTCATGAAGGACATCGACCTGCCCGCGGCCCCCGACCGCTGGGAGCCGGTGATCGAGGCGGCCGGCCGCGTCGGCTACGTCGCCAAGGGGATCGCCTTCGGCCTGGTCGGCGTGCTGCTGTGGCGAGCGGCCACCACCGCCGACGTCTCCACCGCCACCGGCCTGGACGGCGCGATGACCGCGATCGCCTCCGTCGGCGCCGGGCCCTGGCTGCTGGGCGCGGTGGCCGCCGGTTTCGCCGCGTTCGGCGGGTACGCCCTCGCCCGCGCCCGGTACCCCGACCGCGACCCGTCGTCCTGACGCCCTGCGGCGATTTCCGCAGGGATCGCCGGGCGCCGTCAGGCGCGCGGGCCGCCGGCGACGTAGACGACCTGCCCGGAGATGAACCCGGCGCCCTCGCTGACGAGGAAGGACACCGTGTGCGCGATGTCCTCCGGCCGGCCGGCGCGCTGCACCGGGATCGCCGCCGCCCGCTCGGCCACGTACTCCTCCCAGTCACGACCGATGCGCGCGGCGGTCGCCTTCGTCATGTCGGTGGCGATGAAGCCCGGGGCGACGGCGTTGGCGGTGACGCCGAACTTCCCGAGCTCGATGGCGAGGGTCTTGGTGAAGCCCTGCAGCCCGGCCTTGGCGGTGGCGTAGTTGGCCTGGCCGCGGTTGCCCAGCGCCGAGGTGCTCGACAGGTTGACCACCCGGCCCCAGCAGGCCTCGACCATGTGCTGCTGCACCGCCCGGGTCATCAGGAACGAGCCCCGCAGGTGCACGTGCATGACGACGTCCCAGTCGGCGTCGGTCATCTTGAACAGCAGGTTGTCGCGGGTGACCCCGGCGTTGTTCACCAGCACCACCGGCGGGCCGAGCTCGGCGGCGACGCGCTCGACGGCGGCCCGCACCTGCTCGGCGTCGCCCACGTCGGCGCCCACGGCCAGCGCCCGGCCCCCGGCGGCCTCGATCTGCTCCGCCGTCCCGCGGGCGTCGTCCTCGGCCAGGTCGACCACCGCCACCGCGAGGCCGTCCTCGGCCAGCCGCCGCGCGGTGGCGGCGCCGATGCCGCGGGCCGCGCCGGTGACGATCGCGACGCGCTGGCCGGTGGGTGTGGGCATGCGGCGACTCCCTGAAGGGGTGGTCCTCTCTCAGACGCGCTCGAAGAGGGCGGCGAGGCCCTGCCCGCCGCCGATGCACATGGTCTCCAGCCCGTAGCGGACCTCGCGGCGGGCCATCTCCCGGGTCAGCGTGGCCAGGATCCGCCCGCCGGTGGCGCCCACCGGGTGGCCCAGCGAGATCCCGGAGCCGTTGACGTTGGTCCGCTCGAAGTCCGCGTCGGTGAAGCCCCACTCCCGGGTCACGGCCAGCACCTGGCTGGCGAAGGCCTCGTTGAGCTCGATCAGGTCGACCTCGGCCAGCTTCACCTCGGCCAGCGCCAGCGCCTTGGCCGTCGCCGGCACCGGCCCGATGCCCATCGTCTTCGGCGGCACCCCGGCCACCGCCCACGACACCAGCCGCACCAGCGGCCGCAACCCCAGCTCCGCGGCCTTCTCCGGCGTGGTCACCACGCACACCGCCGCGCCGTCGTTCTGCCCGCTGGCGTTGCCCGCGGTGACGGTGGCCTCCGGGTCGTCCTTTCCCATGATCGGGCGCAGCTTCGCCAACGTCTCCACGGTCGAGTCCGGTCGGATGTGCTCGTCGCGGTCGACGACGACCTCGCCCTTCCGCTGCGGCACCGTCACCGGCACGATCTCCTCGGCGAACCGGCCGGCCTCGACCGCGGCGGCGGCGCGCCGGTGGCTGCGGACGGCGTACTCGTCCTGCTCCTCCCGGGAGATCCGGTACTCCCGCCGCAGGTTCTCCGCGGTCTCCAGCATCCCGCCGGGCACCGGGTGGTGCCGGCCGCCGGCGGTCACCCGGCCGCGGGCCAGCCCGTCGGCCAGCAGCACCCCGGGGCCCGCCTTGACCCCCCAGCGCATGGCGTGCGTGTAGAACGGCGCGTTGCTCATCGACTCCGCGCCCCCGGCCAGCACGACGTCCGACGTCCCGGTCTGCACCTGCATCGCCGCGTACACCACCGCCTGCAGGCCCGAGCCGCAGCGGCGGTCGAGCTGGATGCCAGCGGCGGTCACCGGCAGGCCGGCGTCCAGCGCCGCGACCCGGCCCAGCGCCGGGGCCTCCATCGTCGGGTAGCAGTGCCCGAGCAGAACGTCGTCCACCGACTCCGGCGGCAGCCCGGTGCGCTCCAGCACCGCCCGGATCACCGTCGAGGCCAGGTCCTGCACCGGCACGTCCCGCAGCGAGCCGCCGAAACCGCCCACCGGGGTCCGCAGGGGCTCGCAGATGACCGCATCGCGCACGGGTGTCCTCCTCGTCGGTCGGCGTCAGCACCCGTGAGTCTGCCCCTGCGCGGCCGGCCGTGTCGCAGCGCCCTCTCCGCACGTCGCGCGCGGAGGAGTCGTCGCCTACGTAGGGTGCCGCGGTGGCCTGGAGGCGAGCGGTGTTCACGTTGTTCGCGGTCGCGGCCGGCACCAACGTCCCGACACCTCTGCTGCTGGTCTACCAGGAGCGGCTCGGACTCTCCCCCGAGGTGCTGACCGCGCTGTTCGGCTGCTACGCCGCCGGGCTGGTGCCCGCGCTGTTCCTGGCCGGCCCGCTGTCGGACCGGCTGGGCCGCCGTCGCGTCGCGCTCCCCGGCGTGGTCCTCGCCGGCCTGGCGTCGCTGGCCTTCGCGGCTGCCGGTGACTCGCTGACCCTGCTGTTCACCGCCCGCTTCCTGCAGGGCGTGGTCAGCGGCGTGGTGTTCAGCGTCGCGAGCGCGTGGGTGGCCGAGCTGTCCGCCAGCTCCGGGGAGGGGGCGGGCGGACGGCGGGCCGCGGTCGCCATGACCGCCGGCTTCTCCCTGGGGCCGCTGACCAGCGGGCTGCTGGGCCAGTTCGCCCCCGCACCGACCGTGCTGCCGTACCTGCTGCACACCGTGCTCGTCGGCGTGGGGCTGGCGCTGGCGGTGCGGCTGCCCGAGACCGTCGTCCTGCACCCGGGCGGACGACGGCCCGCCGGCCACCCCGCCGTCCCGCTGCTGCCACCGGGCAACGCCGTCCTGGCCGCCACCGTGCTGGCCCCGGTCGCGGTCTGCGTCTACGCGTTCCCGTCGTCGGTCATCTCCGCCGTGCCGCTGCTGGGCGAGCTGCCCGCCGGCGGGGTCGCGGTCACCGGCGTCCTCGCCGGGGTGACGCTCGGCGCCGGGACCCTCGTGGCGGGCCTGCAGCGCCGGCTGGGGTCGTGGACCGCCGTCGCCGGTGCCGCACTGGGCGCGGCCGGCTTCGCCGCGGCGGCGCTCTTCGTGGCCACCGGCACCTGGCCGTGGCTGCTGGCGGCGGCGCCGCTGCTCGGGGCCGGCGGCGGGCTGTGCCTGGCGGCCGGGCTCACGGTCACCGGCCGGCTGGCCGCGCCCACCCGCCGCGGCGAGCTGACCTCGGTGTTCCTGGCGTGTGCCTACCTCGGCTTCGCGGTCCCCTTCCTCATGGCGACCGCCGCCCGCTCGGCGCCGGCCTGGGTGCCGCTGCAGGTCGCCGCGGTGCTGACCGCGCTGCTCGCGCTCCGCCTCGTCCCGATCGCCCGGCGCGGTCGGCTGTGACACCGTCGTCCTCCGGACGACACCGCGGCCACGTGCGTCCCCCGGTCGCGCCAAGCCCCACGCCCCGACCACTCGTCGGGACCCTCCGGGCCCCGCTCCTCCCGGACGACGGCGCGTCACAGGCGACGACAGCGCGTCCTCCAGGAGGCCGGGCCCACGGACGACGGCGGGGGGGGGGGGGGGGGGGGGGGGGGGGGGGGGGGGGGGGGGGGGGGGGGGGGGGGGGGGTGGGGCGGGGCGGCCCCGTCGCGGTGCTTGTGAAGAACTCGAGGATG
>NZ_JBJGYN010000067.1:0-21232 GCF_054050015.1 Geodermatophilus sp. SYSU D01176
CCCCCCCCCCCCCCCCCCCCCCCCCCCCCCCCCCCCCCCCCCCCCCCCCCCCCCCCCCCCCCCCCCCCCCCCCCCCCCCCCCCCCCCCCCCCCCCCCGGAGCCCGAGCCGTTCGTCGTCGCCGGCCGCTCGCTCGACCGCACGACCGGCGAGGCCGCCTTCACCTACCGCCTGGGCGGGGACGAGTTCACCGAGCGGCTCACCCTCGATCCCGACCTGGTGTCCGGGGGCGATCCGGCGCGGGTGGACGCCGCGCTCGACCTCGTCCACCTCGTCATGGGCACCAGCTACTACAAGCTGAGCGCCCCCGGCCGGGTCGTCGTGGCGCGGCCGGTGACCAAGGCGCAGGCCGCCGTCGCCGAGGCCGCGTACACGCACGGGCTGGGCGAGTTCGCCGCGGTCAACCGGCTGCCGGTGCCGCACGAGGTCGCCTTGGACCTGGAGCTGACCGACGACCTCCCCGCGCCGGCGGACGGCGGCGGGCGCGAGGCGCTGCTGCCGGTCGGCGGCGGCAAGGACTCCGCGCTGGCGCTGGTCGTCGTCACCCCGGCCACCGCGCTCGCGGTCAACCCCACCGACGCCCAGCGCGACGTGGCCCGCGCCGCGGGGGTCCGGCTGATCGGCGTCCGCCGCCGGCTGGACCCGCTGCTGGCCGAGCGCACCCGGGCCGGTGGGCTGAACGGGCACGTGCCGGTCACCGCGATCAACTCGGCGATCTCGACGCTGGTCGCCGTCCTGGGCGGGTTCGACCCGGTGGTGTTCGCCAACGAGCGCTCCGCCGACGAGGAGACGCTGACGGTCAACGGCGCGCGGGTGAACCACCAGTACTCGAAGTCCTACGAGTTCGAGCGGCTGTTCGCCGCCGCCGCGGCCGAGGTCGGCGTCGGCTACTTCAGCCTGACCCGGCAGCTGTCGGAGCTGGCGACGGTGGCCGCGGTGGCGAACCTGCCGGACCTGCGCGGGGAGATCCTCAGCTGCAACCGCTCGTACACGCAGGCGCACATGGGCGGGGAGGCCACGCAGCGCTGGTGCCTGCACTGCGACAAGTGCCTGTTCACCTTCCTGTGCTTCGCGGCCTTCCTGACCCCGGCCGAGGCCCGGGAGGTGTTCGGCGGCGACCCGCTGGCCGACCTCTCCCTCGTCGACGGGTTCCGGCGGCTGTGGGCCACGGAGAAGCCGTTCGACTGCGTGGGAGAGCGGGCCGAGAGCGCCGCGGCGATGGCGCACCTGGCGCGGAGCACGGCCTGGGGCGAGCACGCCGTCGTCCGGGCGCTGGGGGAGGAGGCCGCGTCGTTCGCCGCGGTCACCGGTGCCACGGTCGAGGGGTTCCTGCCGCCGCGCGGCGATCACTCGGTGCCCGACCGGTACCTGGCCTCGCTGCAGCGGGTGCTCGCGGAGGCCCGGCCGCCGGTGACGTGACCGAGCTGGCGAGGTCACGCAGAGGGCAGCGCACGCCCGGCGCGAGGCCGACGAGCGCCAGCGAGGAGATCGAGTGACGGACGCGCTCGCCCGGATCGAGCGGGCGCTGCTGCGCCCCGGTGCCCGCGACGTCACCGGGCTGGCCGCTGCCGTCCCCGGGCAGTTCGCCCGGCTGGCCGGGGAGCTCGCCGCCGCCGCGCGCGCCGGCAGCCGGGTCGGCCTGGTCACCGGCGTGCACATCGCCTGGGCGCCCACGCCCGCGGCCGAGACCGACGGGCCGGTCGGCACCGCCGTCCTGGCCGCCGCACTGGCCACGCTCGGTGCCGAGCCGGTCGTGCTCACCGACGAGCCCTGCGCGGCGGTGACCGGCGCCTGCCTGGACGTCCTCGGCGCCGGCCGGCCGGAGGTGCTGCCGGTGACCGCGGACGCCGGGCAGGTGCAGGCCCGCGTGGCCGGGCTCGGTCTCTCCCACCTGGTCGCCGTCGAGCGGCTGGGGCCGGGCGCGGACGGGCGGGTGCTGACCATGCGCGGGTTCGACGTCACCGACTGCACCGCACCGCTGCACGCAGCCTTCGCGCTGCCGGGCGTGGTCACCGGGGCGGTGGGCGACGGCGGCAACGAGATCGGCATGGGCAACGTGCCGGCCGGCGTCGTCGCCGACTGCATCGCGCACGGGGACCGGATCGCCTGCCGGGTGCCCGTGGCCGCCCTCGCCGTCGCCGGCACCTCCAACTGGGGGTGCTCCGGGCTGGTCGCCGCCCTCGCCCGGCTGGCCCCCCGGCAGCGCGACGCCCTCGCCGCGCTGCTGGACCCGCAGCTCGACGCGCAGCTGCTCGACGCCGCCACCGCGGCCGGCGCGATCGACGGGGTCACCGGGCTGCCCGGGCTCGGCGTGGACGGCGTCCCGGTGGCCGGTTACGCCGACCTGCTCGCCGAGCTGGCCGCCCTCGCGCGGGCAACAGGACGCGGCTGACGAGTCTGCCGCCCCGGCAGGCCGTGCGTCGCTCCGTTCACGTCGATCCCTCATGTCGTCGGCGGGCGGGCCACCCCCGCAGGACGACGTCGTGTCGGCCGTCGGCGCGGTCGTCGCCGACCTCGCCACCGTCGTCATCACCATCGGGCCTGTCCGCATGACGCTCCTCCACCGGGCAGGTGCTCGGGCGGCTCTGCCGGGAGGCGATTCCACTGCCGGGATGCCGGATCTGCCGCGGCACCGGTGAGGTTCGCCTTGCGGGAGAGGGCTGCGGGTCGTCGGTGGATCAGGTGTGGAGCGAATTGCCCATAGCGGCCCACTGAGGGACGCCCCAGTCGGCCTCAGGTACGGCCGGCTCGTGGATGCCGTTCCCCCCGGCGGGGATCGCTCCACGGCACCTCGTCCGCTGGATCCTCGAGGGCGGCCGTGAGCCGGTCGCGACCCATGTCGTGGTCGAGGACACGGACGTGCAGGGCCACGCGCCCGGGCGCGAGTTCGTTGCTGTGGCCGCGGTCGGCTCACACGAGCGTGGGCCCACCTCCCGCGCGCGGCTGTCCAGATGGCACCCTCGGCTGTGCAGATGGTGGCGGTCCGACGACGGGGTGCCGCGGCGGAGGAAGACCATGACGGCGGAGCCGTTCGCTCGGTTCAGGGTGGCGCGGACATCCGACTTCGACGAGGCGCACCAGGCGATGCAGTCGACGTTCCGGCCGATGCGCATGCGGTTGCTCGAGCCGCTCCGCCCCCAGGGCGTGGCCCTGACCCTGAACGCGAAACGCGTCGGTGATGTGACGGTCAGCTACGTCCGGGTCGGCCATGACCTGCAGATCGACACGGCCGAGGCGGAGAACTACCACGTGAACGTGCCGCTCACCGGTGAGACGGACTCGCGTTCCGGCCTGCTGGAGCGCGTCCGTAGCACGCCTCATCGCGCGGCGATGTTCATGCCGGATTTGCCTGCCGACATCGCCTGGCGCGCAGGCTGCGCGCAGTTCTGCCTGATCTTTCCCCGTCAGCTCCTGCAGCAGGAGCTCGCGACGATGCTGGACCGACCGCTGCCCGGGCCGATCGCTTTCACCCCGGCCATGGATCTCACCAGCCCCTCGGGGCGGGCGTGGGTGGAGGTGGTGCGGCTGATCGAACGGCAGGCGAGCTACGAGCACAGCCTGCTCGACCACCCTCTGGCGGCGGGCCATCTGGAGAGGTTGCTCATCGAGGGACTGCTGCTGGCCCAACCGCACAACTACACCGAGGCGCTGGCACAGCCACGTCTCCCGGCCGCCCCGCCGGCGGTCCGCCGGGCGATCGACCTCATGCACGGCCGGCCGGAGCACCCCTGGACGACGGTGACGCTGGCCCGCAGCGTCGCGGTGAGCCCGCGGAGCCTGCAGGACGGGTTCGCCCGCTCGGTCGGCGTTCCGCCGATGCGCTACCTGCGGGACGTGCGGCTGCAGC
This sequence comes from Geodermatophilus sp. SYSU D01176, assembly GCF_054050015.1. NCBI lineage: Bacteria > Bacillati > Actinomycetota > Actinomycetes > Geodermatophilales > Geodermatophilaceae > Geodermatophilus > Geodermatophilus sp. SYSU D01176. The sequence goes on from NZ_JBJGYN010000067.1 coordinate 3,847, forward strand.
GAGCCCACGAGGACCTGCGGGCCGCCGATCCCGGCACGGCCACGGTGGCCCAGGTCGCCGGCCGGTGGGGCTTTGTGTACCCGAGCCGGTTCGCCGCTGCCTACCGCGAGAAGTTCGAGGAGACCCCGGCCCGCACCCTGCGGCACGCTTAGGCCGGCACCTGGGGCGACGCTCCGCGGCCAGGTGCACGTCTCGCGGTCTGCGCGAATCGCACCGAACTCTGCGCCGTGCGCGTAGACCCGCCGGGCCCGCCCCTTCTTTCATGGGTGGCGCGGTTCCTGTCGGAGGCACGGTCGGACAGTCGGCCCGCCCCCGGCACACGGAGCCGGGGCCCGAGGCCCTCCGCTCCCCGGTCCGCGCTGATCACAGGCGCGGGGCGGCGGAGCGGTCGCCCCGGGCCGCGCGCGGCCCTCACCCGGGTGGCGCGCGCTGCCGGAGCGGACGGTCCGGTTTCGTCTGCTGCTGCGAGGGGAGCTGGTCACGGTGCCGTCGGACACGGCCTCCGTGCGCGTCCTCGTGGTGGACGAGCAGGAGGTGGTCCGCCGCGGGGTGGCCCAGGTGCTCGCCGGCGACTCGGGGATCACGGTCGTCGGCGAGGCCGGATCGGTCGCCCAGGCGCTGGCGCGGGGACCGGCGGTGCGGCCCGACGTCGCCGTGGTCGGCATGCGGCTGCCCGACGGCAGCGGTGCGGAGGTCTGTGAACGGCTGCGGGCCTGCGTGCCCGGTCTGCGGTGCCTGGTGCTGAGCAGGTGCTCCGACGGCGACACCGTGGCCGCGGCCGTGCGGGCGGGCGTGTCGGGGTACCTGCTCAAGCAGGTGCGGGCCCCGGAGCTGGTGGCGGCGGTGCGCACGGTCGCCTCCGGTGGCACCGTCTTCGACGAGGAGGCGACGCCGGCGTCCCGCCGACGCACCGGCGAGAAGCACCACCCGCTGGAGCTGCTCACCCCGCAGGAGCGCACGGTGCTGCGGCTGATCGGCGAGGGGCTCACCAACCGCCAGATCGGCGACCGCATGCGGCTGACGGAGAAGACGGTGAAGAACTACACCACCAACCTGCTGGCCAAGCTGGCCCTGGAACGGCGCACCCAGGCGGCGATCCTCGCCACCCGGTTGCGCGACCGTCCGCTCGGCGAGGGACCGACCGCCTGAAGACCGTCAGGCGGCTCGCCGCGTGACTCATGACCGACTGACGGGCGGCTCCGGTGGCTCGCCGGGTCGTCGTTCGACCTCTCCCCCAGACCGTGTCCGTGAAGCCGCCTTCGAGGACGAGTCGGTGGCCTCGGTCCGCCATCCCCGAAGAGGGATCGCCTTGCGGGCGGCCTTCCTGATGGCTGCTCAGGGTTGCCGAGCATCAACCAGGTCTCCGATAATCTCGGAGTCGGCGAGGTCGTGCGTGAGCAGCGGCACCTGCTCGACGGCTGCGGTCGCCGCTATCGCCAGGTCCATCTGCCGACGCCGGGACCGCCGCCTCGTCGGGCGACGGCGGCCTCGGATCGACCCCACACACGCCACCTCGACGCTGATGGGCAACGGGTCGAACGCCGCCTCGATCACGGCCAGGTGATTCACCCGGCGCGCGCGCTCGTCCTCATCGTAGGCCAGGAGGACACCGACGTGCAGTCCGGTGAGCGAAGCGACGCTGATCGCCGCCTCGACGTCGCCTGGTGCGTCCGCACCGATGAGAACGGACGTGTCGTGCACCGCCCTCATCGGCGGAAGGGGTAGCTCAACCCGGCGCCGAGGTGAGCGAGGTCCTCGTCGAGTCGCCGCGGCGGTGGGCCCTGCCAGACTCCGGCGAGCGCTGGACCGCTCACCCAACGGCGCCGGTGTGTCGGCCGCAGCTCGGCCACGGGGCGTCCGGCGACGGTCACGGTGGAGGTCTCGCCGACCTCGACGCGACGCAGGACCTCGGCCACCTGGTTGCGCAGCTGCTCCTGCGGGATGGTCTCCATCTCCTCCAAGGTGGCACTTCTGCCACCGCGTGTGGGTGGCGATCCGCCGAGGGGTCGGCCCGTGCTCCTCGACGACTCCGTCACCGGCAGCAGCGGTGTGGAGGCCGTCGGGTGCGTGGTGCGCCGGAGGGTCCACAGGACCCGAACGCACGATGTCGCTCCCGCACGTGCCTGACATCCGCACATGCCTGACGTCCGCGCCCGCCGGGCGCTTTCGCCGGCATGGGTTCGTCCGACACGGACCTACGCTGGACGCGTGCCCGCCCCGCACCCGCCCCACGACGCCGCACCGCTGGCCGAGCGCCTACGGGCCCGCGGGCTGCGGCTGACCACCCAGCGTCAGCGGGTGCTCGCCGCGGTCGGCGCGCTCGAGCACGCCACCCCCGAGGAGATCGCCACTCGGCTGCGCGAGGAGGCCGGCCCGGACGGCGCGGCGCCGGACACCTCGACGGTCTACCGCAACCTCGAGCTGCTCGAGCGCCTCGGGCTGGTCTGGCACACCCACCTCGGCAAGGGCGCGCCGGTCTACCACGCCGCCGAGCACCCGCACCTGCACGTCGTGTGCGCCAGCTGCGGGCAGATCTCCTCGGCCGACCCGGCCCTGCTCGACGGCGCCGCGGAACGTCTGGCGGCCGACCTCGGTTTCCAGCTGGACGTGGGGCACGTCGCGCTGTCGGGCACGTGCCGCGCGTGCCGCGACCGAGCCGGATCGGAGTCCTGATGTCCACCCCCAGCCCCCTGCTCTCGCGCCCCGGCGCCGTCGCCGTGGAGGACGGGTCCGTCCCGGCGCACTACGGCAGCCCGCTGCGCGAGCAGCGCGAGCTCGCCGAGGGCGCCGGCCTGGTCGACCGCAGCGACCGCGACGTGCTCGTCGTCCCCGGCGCCGACCGGCTGACCTGGCTGCACAGCCTGCTCACCCAGCACCTCGAGCGGCTCGGCGACGGCACCGGCGCGGAGGCCCTCGAGCTCTCCCCGAACGGGCACGTCGAGCACCACCTGGTCCTCGCCGAGCTGGCCGGCACGACCTGGGTCGACGTCGAGCCGGGCACCGGCGCGGCGCTGCAGACGTACCTGGAGCGGATGCGGTTCATGCTCCGCGTCGAGCCGGCGCTGGTGACCGGCGCGTGGGCGCTGCTGTCGCTGGTCGGCCCCCGGGCGGACGCGGTGCTCGCCGCCGCCGGGTTGCCCGTCCCCGCCGGGCCGTACGCCGTGCTCGCCCGGGACGGCGGCGGGTGGCTGCGCCGGATGCCCCCGATCGGGAACGGCGCGCCCGTCGTCGACCTGCTGGTGCCGCGCGGCGAGCTGGCCGCCACCGGCGACGCGCTGCTGGCCGCGGGTGCCGCACTGGCCGGGGTGGACGCCTACGAGGCGCTGCGCGTCGAGGCCCGCCGTCCGCGCCTGGGGCTCGACACCGACCACCGCACCATCCCCAACGAGACCGGCTGGCTGACCACCGCCGTCCACCTGGCCAAGGGCTGCTACCGCGGCCAGGAGACCGTGGCCCGGGTGCACAACCTCGGCCGTCCGCCGCGGCGGCTGGTGCTGCTGCACCTCGACGGGCTGGCCGAGCAGCTGCCGGAGCCGGGGACGCCGGTGCAGCTCGGCGCGCGCGACGTCGGCCGGGTGGGCTCGGTCGTCCGCCACCACGAGCTCGGCGTCGTGGCGCTGGCGCTGGTGAAGCAGTCGGTGGCGATGGACGCGGAGCTCACCGTGGCCGGCGCGCGCGCCGCGATCGACCCCGACGACGCCCCGGCCGGACTCGACGACACGGTCGCTGCGGCGCGGGAACGGGTCCAGGCCGTGCGGTCTGGGACCATCCCCCGGTGACCGCTCGACCCCCCGGAGAGGCCCGCCCGTGACCCCTCAACCGACCCCCGCCGGCGGCGCCGCCGTCGACGCGCTGCTCGACCCCGGTTTCCTCGAGGCGGCCGTCGCGCGGCCGATGGCCGACGTCCGCCGGCTGCGCCGCCAGGCCGAGCAGGAGGAGGTCAACCTCTCCTACACCCGGCGGCTGCTGCAGGGCCGGCTGGACATCGTGCGCCGCGAGCTGCAGCGCCGCGCCGAGCACGACGGCCGTTCGCTGGTCGACCTGCTCCCGGAGATCCTCGCCGAGAAGGGCCGCGGCCCCGCCCACGGCCTGGGTCGGCACCAGACGGTGCAGCCGGCCGCGCCCGAGGAGTACGAGAGCTGGGTCAACTCGCTGACCCCGGGCGTCGACCTGTCCGCGGTCCCCGAGCTGTCCGACGCCGAGCTGGAGCGGGCCGCCCGCGCGCTGGCCGCGGCCGAGGGGGCGCTGTCCGAGCGGCGGCGCGGCGTGCAGCAGGTCATGGACGGGCTGGCCGCCGAGCTCGGCCGCCGGTACCGCAACGGCGAGGCCGACGTCGCCGCGCTGCTCGCCGACGAGGGACGGCACTGATGGAGGACCCCGCTCTCCCCACCCCTCGGAGGAGGACCCCCTGCCCCCCGCCGCTCGCAGGCCCGCGGCGGGATGCTGCAGGGAGCCTGGTGCGTTGACCGGGGCCGCCCGGTCGAGCTCCTGGCCGGACAACCCGGTGCTGGTCGAGGTGTGGCGCTCGGGGTTCCTGGAGTCGGTGCACCGCGGCTCGCTGGTCGTCGTCGGCCCCGACGGCGGGGTGCTGCTGGCCGCGGGGGACGTCGACCGTCCGGTGCTGCCGCGCTCGGCGAACAAACCGGTGCAGGCCACCGCGCTGCTCGCCGCCGGGTGGACGCCGCGGTCGGGGGAGGAGCTGGCGATCGGTGCCGGCTCGCACTCCGGCGAGGACGGCCACCGCGAGCGGGTCGCCGGCATGCTCGCCGCCGCCGGTCTCTCGCCCGACGACCTCGGCTGCCCGCCGGCGCTGCCGAGCCACGAGCCCACCCGCGCGTCCTGGTCGACCACCGGGCGGGCGCCCGAGCGGCTGGCGATGAACTGCTCGGGCAAGCACGCGGCGATGCTGTCGGCCTGCGTCGCGGCCGGCTGGCCGACCGAGGGCTACCTCGACCGGGCGCATCCCCTGCAGCAGGCGATCGAGGCCCGGCTCGGCGCGGCCGCGGGCACGCAGGTGGCCGCGGTCGTCGTCGACGGGTGCGGCGCCCCGCAGCACGGACTGCCGCTGACCGGGCTGGCCCGCGGCGTGTCCTCGCTGGTCGAGGCCGCGGCCGGCACGTCCGACCGGGCGGTCGCCGACGCCATGCGCGCGCACCCCTGGTACGTGGCGGGCACCGACCGGGAGGACACCGACCTCATGCGCGCCGTCGACGGCCTGCTGGTCAAGGGCGGGGCCGACGGCGTGCACGTCGCCGCCCTGCCGGGGCGCGGCGCGGTCGCGCTCAAGCTGGACGACGGCGGCGACCGCGGCCGGACGCCCGCCTTGTGCGCCGGCCTGCGGCACCTCGGCGTGCCCGCCGAGCTGCTGGCCCCGTGGGGGCTGACCCCGGTCCCCGGCGGGGACGGCGTGGTCGGCGAGGTCCGCCCGGCCGCGGCGCTGGCGGCGGAGTCGACACGCCGGGTGTGAGGAGCCTCACGTCCGGGTGCTAGCTCTGGCGCTTGCAGGAGCTAGCACCCGGGCCTAGCGTCTGGGGTGTGCAGAACCCCGGCGACTTCGTCCGCGGGCAGGTGACCACCGTCCGCGAGGTGGTGGACCAGCTCGCGGGCAGCGTCGCGGAGACGGTCGCCGCCGAACGCTCCAAGGTCTCGGCGACCGGGACCCAGGTCGGGGACTTCATCCGTGAGCAGCGCAATGCCGCCCGGGTGTCCCTCCGCGAGCTCGCCCGCACCGCCGGGGTGAGCAACCCGTACCTCTCGCAGGTGGAACGCGGGCTGCGCAAGCCGTCGGCGGAGATCCTGGCCGCGATCGCCAAGGGTCTGAAGATCTCGGCCGAGACGCTCTACGAGCAGGCCGGGATCCTCGACCGCCGGTCCGGCAACCCGGACACGGTGGCGGCCATCCGCGCCGACCGGTCGCTCTCCGAGCGGCACAAGGCGGTGCTGCTCGAGCTCTACGAGACCTACGTCCGGGAGCACGCCGTCAGCGCGCCAGCCCCGGCCGCCCCCATCGCCCCCACCCCGCCCCGCCCCACGAAGGAGTCGGCATGACCGCCACCGACACGTTGAAGAAGTACGGCGAGACCGTCGTCGTCCAGAACAAGCAGGTCCTGCTGGCCGCCGTCGGCGCCGGTGACCTGGCCGTCGAGCGCGCCCGCGCCGTCGTCGGCACGCTGCGTTCCCGCGCCGAGGCGCTGCCCGGCGAGGCCCAGGTGCAGGTCGACCTGGCCGCCAAGGAGGCCCGCACCCGCGCCGAGGAGGCCGCCGAGCGTGCCCGCGAGGCCGTGCGCAGCGCCCGCACCTCCGCCCAGCACGTCGCCGCCGTCGTCCGCCCCGACGCCGTCGTCGGCACGGTGACCGGCCTGGTGAGCACCGCCCGCACGCAGACGGTCGCCACCATCGAGACCCTCGCCGTCCGCGGTGCCGAGGTCGTCGAGGAGCTGCGCCGCCAGCCGAGCGTCCGCACGATCGTCCGCCGGGCCGAGCGCGCGGTGGACGCCGTCGAGGACACCCTCGAGGACGTGCTCGAGGAGACCGCCGAGACCGTCGCCGAGGCGTCGAACGAGGTCACCTCGATCGCGCAGAAGACCGCGGCCAAGGCCGAGAAGGTCATCGACCAGGCGGAGGAGGCGACCCACGAGGCCGCCGACCAGGCCAAGTCGACCCTGGAGTCGGCCGAGGCGCCCGAGGCCGACAAGCCGGCCCGCAAGCAGGCCGCGGCGAAGAAGACCACCCCGGCGCGGAGGTCGGCCCCGGCCGGCACCACCGCCCGCGTGACCCGCGCCCGCACCACCAAGCGGAACGACTGAGGAAGGGCCCCCGTCCTCCCCACCCTTCGCAAGCTCAGGGTGGACCCCTGGACGGGGGCCGTTCCAGTCCGTCACGTCGGGGCGACCCGGTCCCAGGGCCCCGGAGCAGCGTCGAGCGCTCCGGGGCCCTGCCGCGTCCGGGGCCTCCCCCGGAGGGGTGCAGCGCCGCGGCCGAGGGCGTCCCGGCGGGTACCCTCCCCGGCATGCTGAGCTTCCAGAGCGCTGTGTACGCGGTGCTCTTCTACGCGGCTCTGGCGCTCACGGTGTGGGCGCTCGTCGACGCCCTCGTCCGCCCGGCCGCCGGCTACGTGGCGGCGGGCAAGCTCACCAAGCCGGCGTGGGCGGCCATCCTCGGGCTCTCGGTGCTGGTGATCGTCGTCTTCCAGACCCCGCTGAGCTTCCTCGGGCTGCCGGCGGTCATCGCCGCGATCGTCTACCTCGTCGACGTGCGGCCCGCCGTCCGCGGCCTGCGCCGGGGCGGCAGCAGCTGGTGAGCCGCCGGGGCGCTCAGCCCCGGGTGTCCGGCGGGATCACGATCCACAGCAGCAGGTAGGCGATGAACTGCGGGCCGGGGAGCACGCAGGAGAGCACGAACGCCAGGCGCAGGCCGTTCCGCGAGATGCCGTAGCGCCGGGCGATCCCCGCGCAGACGCCGGCGACCACCTTGTGGCGCGTGTCGCGACGGAGGGGGAGGCGGGCGGGCGGTGTCATGCCCGCGACCCTACGGTCTGGGACCGTGCTCCTGAGTGCCGTCCGCGGCGACATCACCGAGGCCGACGTCGACGTCGTCGTCAACGCGGCCAACCCCGGGTTGCTCGGTGGCGGCGGGGTCGACGGCGCGATCCACGCGGCGGGCGGCCCCGAGATCCTGGCCGAGTGCCGCGCGGTGAAGGCCCGGCTCCCCGGCGGCCGGCTGCCTCGCGGGCAGGCGGTGGCCACGACGGCGGGGCGGCTGCCGGCCCGGTGGGTGGTGCACACCGCCGGCCCGATCTGGTCGCCCGACGAGGACAGGTCCGCCGTCCTGCGCTCCTGCTACACCGAGAGCCTCCGGGTCGCCGACGGCCTGGGTGCCCGGTCGGTGGCCTGCCCGGCGATCTCGGCGGGCGTCTACGGCTGGCCGCTGGAGGACGCTGCGGTGCAGGCCGTGGCCGGGGTGCGGGCGGCCCAGGTCGAGCACGTGCAGGAGGTGCGGTTCGTGCTGTTCGACGACCGCGCGCTGGCGGCGTTCGAGGCCGCGCTCAGCGGCTGAAGACGCCCTCGGGGGGTTCGGGCGAGGCGACCGCGTCGGCGTCGTGCACCGGCCGCGCGCGGCCCGCGAAGCTGTCGAGGTCGGCCCCCTCCACCACCCGGCTCGGCATCGGGTCGGCGGCACAGCGGCGCACCAGCGCGGGGATCGGCAGCTCGGCGTCGGAGGCGACCGCCACCAGGTTGCCGAACCGGCGGCCGCGCAGCGTGCCCGGCTCGGCCAGCAGGCAGACGTGCGCGAAGACGGCGCGCAGCGTCGCCACCTGGGCGCGGGCGAAGCGCAGCGGCGGGCCGTCGGCGACGTTGACGACGAACGAGCCGCCGGGCCGCAGCACCCGGTGGGCCTCCTGCGCGTACTCCACGCTGGTCAGGTGCGCCGGCGTCCGCGCCCCGGCGAAGACGTCGCTGACCGCCACGCCGGCGCTCGCGGACGGCAGAGCGGCCAGGCCCGCCCGCGCGTCGGCCGCGCGCACCCGCACCCGGGCGTCCCGGGGCAGCGGCAGGTGCGCCCGGACGAGCTCGGTGAGCGGCTCGTCGAGCTCGACGACCCGCTGCCGGGATCCGGGGCGGGTGGCCGCGACGTAGCGGGGGAGCGTGAGGGCGCCGCCGCCCAGGTGGACGACGTCGATCGGTCGGCCCTCGTCGGCGGCGAGGTCCAGCACGTGGCCCATCCGGCGCACGTACTCGAACTCCAGGTGGGTGGGGTCCTCGAGGTCGACGTGCGACTGCGGCGTCCCGTTGACCATCAGGATCCAGGAGCCGTCGCGGTCGGCGTCCCCGAGCAGTTCGGCGGTGCCGCCGTCGACGGGTGTGGGGCCGGGCGGGACGACCGGCTGGGCCCGCGTGCGACGGCTCATCGGGAGCCATCGTGCCGTACCGGCGAGATCGCCGATCTCGCCGCACCGGTTGCCGTCAGCGCCCGCGCAGCAGCGCCTCGGCGGCCGGGTCACCGGTCACCGTGACCTCGGCCGGGCGGCCCCACAGCCGGCGCAGCAGGTCGCCGGCCGGTGCCTCGAGCCCGGCGTCCGCGGCGCCGCCGTCCCCGTCGTGCACCTCGACGTCCCCGCGCGTGACCCGGACCGTCCACACCCGGCCGGTGTCGGTGCTGCGCACGACGACCGCCGCCGTCGCCGAGCGCACCGGCTCGGTGTGCGCCCAGCGCGGGACGACGACGCGCAGCACCTCGTCCGCGCCGTCCTCGGCCAGGTCCGGGTCCACCGCGGTGACCGGCAGGCCGGCCGCGACCTCGAGGTCCATCCGGTGGACGGCGAGCTCGTGCGCCTGCCGGCGGACCCAGGAGGCGGCCGTCCGCTCCGCCGCCGGGCTCATGTGCCAGGCGGGGCTGTCCGGCGGCGTGTCGCGGAGGGCCTGCAGCAGGTCGGCCAGGCCTGCGGCGTACCAGCCGGGCAGCCCGTCGTCCGGCGGCTGCGGTGGAGGAGCGGGCCGGTCGGTGGTGCCGGCGCGCACGATGGCGGTCGCCCAGCGGTGGACGGCGCCCAGGTGCCCGACGAGGTCGCGGATCGTCCAGGCGGGCACCCAGGGGACCGGGGCGGACAGGTCGGGTGCGGTGGTCAGCCCGGCCTCCACCTCCTGGACGACGACGCCGAACCGCTCGCCCTCCTCGACGACCGCCTCGAGGCAGCGGCGGTGGAGACGGTCACCGATCGGCATGCCGGCCATCGTGCCCGACGGGAGGGGCGGGTCAGACCGGGGCGACGGCGGACCAGCGCACGGTGACCTCGCCGTGCCGCCAGCGGCGGCTGGAGCCGACGAACGGCCAGCCCTGCTCGGCGAGCGCCTCCACGGCGGCGGTCCAGCGCTGGCGCGGGCCGAAGGTGGACAGCCCGGCCGCGGTGGCCCACGCGGTGTCCAGCGCGCGGAGGAACTCGTGCACCGGCTGACCGGGCACGTTGTGGTGGATGAGCGCCTTGGGCAGCCGCTCGGCCAGGTCGGAGGGCCGGTCGAGGTCGGACACCCGCGCCGAGAGCGTCAGCGTCAGGGGGCCGTCGGCGTCGAGGGCGACCCAGGCCGACCGCCGTCCCCACTCGTCGCAGGTGCCCTCCACGAGCAGCCCGCCGGGTCCCAACGCGGCGCACATCGTCTGCCAGGCCTGCGCGGCGGACTCCTCGTCGTACTGGCGCAGCACGTTGAACGCGCGCACCAGCACCGGGCGCAGGCCGGCCAGCTCGAAGCCGCCCACCCGGAAGTCGACCCGCGGCGGGTCGCGGTCGGCGGCCACCGCGGCCACCCGGTCGGGGTCGATCTCCAGGCCGACCACCTCGAGGCCGTGCACCTCCGGGCCCAGCCGGTCGGCCAGCTCCAGCGTGGTCACGGCCGACGAGCCGTAGCCCAGGTCGACGACGAGCGGCCGGGCGGCGTCGCGCAGCCGCGGCACCTGGGTGGCCAGCAGCCAGCGGTCGACCCGGCGCAGCCGGTTGGCGTTGGTGGTGCCGCGCGTCGGCAGGCCCAGGGCGCGGGCCCGGCCGGCCGCCAGCCGCGGGTTGGCCTTCTTCGGGAGGCTGGCGCGACGCTTGTGGTCCCCGCCTCCTGCCTCGCTCACCGGTCCAGAGCGTAGTCGCGGTTAGCGTGGTGCCGTGCAGGTCCGACGGAACGCCCGCCTCGCGGAGCTGACGACCCTCGGCGTGGGGGGCCCCATCGACCGGCTGGTCGAGGTCACCGACCCCGACGAGCTGGTCGCCGCGGTCCGCGAGGCCGACGCCGCCGGGCGGCCGCTGCTGGTCCTCGGCGGCGGCTCCAACCTGATCGCCCCGGACACCGGGTGGCCCGGTGACGTGGTGGTGGTCCGCAGCCGGGGCGTCGAGCGGGACGGGAGCGGGCTGGTCGTGCAGGCCGGCGAACCCTGGGACGACCTGGTGGCCCACACCGTCCAGCAGCGGCTGGCCGGCATGGAGGCGATGTCGGGCATCCCGGGCTCGACCGGGGCGACGCCGGTGCAGAACGTCGGCGCCTACGGCCAGGAGGTCGGACAGGTCGTCACCGCCGTCCGCGTCTGGGACCGCGCGCGGTCGGCCGAGCAGGTGCTCACCCCCGAGGAGTGCGAGTTCGGCTACCGCGACAGCCGGCTCAAGCGCGAGCCCGGCCGGTTCGTCGTCCTGACCGTCTCGTTCCGGCTCGAGCCGGGGGAGCTGTCCCGGCCGGTGGGGTACGCCGAGCTGGCGCGCACCCTCGGCGTCGAGCTGGGGGAGCGGGCGCCGCTGGCCGACGTGCGCGCCGCCGTGCTGGAGCTGCGCCGCGGCAAGGGCATGGTCTGGGACCTCGCCGACCCGACCAGCCGCAGCGCGGGCTCGTTCTTCACCAACCCCGTCGTCCCGGTGCAGCGGGCGGTCGAGGGCTGCCCGAGCTGGCCCGCCGGTGACGGCATGGTCAAGCTCAGCGCCGCCTGGCTGGTGCAGCACGCCGGCTTCGGTCGCGGCACGCGCCACGGGCGCGTGGGGACCTCGCCCCACCACAGCCTCGCGCTGACCACCGAGCCCGGCGCGACGGCCGAGGAGCTGCTCGCCTTCTCCGAGAAGATCATCGCCGCGGTGCAGGAGCGCTTCGGCGTGTCCCTGGAGCGCGAGCCGACGACCATCCGCCCCTGACCCCGGCCCCCTGCAGGGGCCGGCGCGAGCGGTGGGGGCGCAGGGGGTCCTTCTACTCGCGGTGCACCTTGTGCTGGGCGGCCTGCGCCCGCGGGCGGACGACGAGCAGGTCGACGTTGACGTGGTGCGGGCGGGTGAGGGCCCAGGCGATGCAGTCGGCGACGTCCTCGGCGACCAGCGGCGCGCGCACCCCGCGGTAGACCGCCTCGGCCCGCTCCCGGTCCTGGACCCGGTTGAGGGCGAACTCCTCGGTCCTGACCATCCCGGGTGCGATCTCGACCACCCGCACCGGCTGGTCGAACAACTCCAGCCGCAGCGTCTCGGCCAGCGTGTGCACGCCGTGCTTGGCCGCCGTGTACGACGCCCCGCCCTCGTAGCTGATCAGGCCCGCGGTCGAGCCGACGAACAGCACGTCGCCGGCGCCCGAGGCGATCACCTTGGGCAGCAGCGCCTTGGTCAGCCGGACGGTGCCCAGCACGTTGACCTCGTACGTGCGGGCCCAGGAGTCGAGGTCCGCCTCGGCCACGGGGCTCGCGTCGAAGGCGCCTCCGGCGTTGTTGACCAGCACGTCGACCCGGTCGAGGGCGCCGGCGAAGGCGGCCACCGAGTCGGCGTCGGTGATGTCCAGCGGCAGTGCCCGGGCCCCGGTCTCCTCGGCGAGGGACGTCAGCCGGTCCATGCGCCGGGCGCCGAGGACGACGTCGAAGCCCTCCGCCGCCAGCCGCCGGGCCGTGGCCGCGCCGATGCCGCTGGAGGCGCCGGTGACGACCGCGACCCGCCCCGCACCGGGCGCACCTGCGGGAGCGGAGGGAGACTGGGGGGAGGGGCCGGGCATGAGGCCCATCCTGGCGTTGTTGCAGACTGCAGTGTCGAGCGGGTGCCTCCCGGCGCCCAGAGCGAGGGCGGGAGGTCGTACGTGGCCGCTCGCCGCCGTTCCCGCTCGGCCGTGCCCCGGCGGGTGGCCACCCTCTCGGTGCACACCAGCCCGCTGGACCAGCCCGGCGCCGGAGACGCCGGCGGCATGAACGTCTACGTCGTCGAGGTCTCCCGGCGGCTGGCCGAGCGCGGCATCGCCGTCGACGTGTTCACCCGCGCCACCTCCAGCGACCTGCCGCCCGTGGCCGAGATGAGCCCCGGGGTCACCGTGCGGCACGTCAGCGCCGGCCCCTTCGAGGGCCTGGGCAAGGAGGAGCTGCCCGCCCAGCTGTGCGCCTTCACCGCCGCCGTCCTGCGCGAGGAGGCCCAGCACGAGCCGGGCCACTACGACGTCGTGCACTCGCACTACTGGCTGTCGGGCCAGGTCGGCTGGCTGGCCCGCGACCGGTGGAGCGTGCCGCTCATCCACACCGCGCACACCCTGGCCAAGGTGAAGAACGCCGCCCTGGCCGCCGGCGACCGCCCCGAGCCGCGGGCCCGGGTCATCGGCGAGGAGCAGGTCGTCGCCGAGGCCGACCGGCTGATCGCCAACACCGACGACGAGGCCCGCGAGCTGGTCGGGCACTACGGCGCCGACCCGCGGCGCACCCTCGTCGTCCCGCCCGGTGTGGACCTCGACCGGTTCACCCCCGGCGACCGGACGGCGGCCCGTCGCCGGCTCGGGGTCGCCGAGGACGCCGTCGTCCTCCTCTTCGTCGGCCGCATCCAGCCGCTCAAGGCCCCCGACCTGCTGCTCGAGGCGGCCGCGCGGATGCTCGCCGACGACCCCACGCTGCGCGACCGGCTGCAGGTGCACGTCGTCGGGGCGCCCAGCGGCACCGGTCTCGAGGCGCCCCGCCAGCTCGAGCAGCTGGCCGCCGGGCTCGGCATCGCCGACCTGGTCCGGTTCCTCCCACCGGTGCACGCCGAGCTGCTCGCCGAGCACTACCGGGCCGCCGACGTCGCCGTCGTCCCCAGTCACAACGAGTCCTTCGGCCTGGTGGCCCTGGAGGCCCAGGCCTGCGGGACGCCGGTCGTCGCGGCGGCCGTGGGCGGCCTGCGCACCGCCGTCCGGGACGGCGTCTCGGGCGTGCTGGTCGAGGGCCGCGACCCCGCCGACTACGCCGCCGCGATCCGCGCGGTGCTCGCCCGCCGGGAGCTGCTGTCGGCCGGTGCGCGCCGGCACGCGGGCTCGTTCTCCTGGGAGCGCACCGTCGACAGCCTGGTCGCGGCGTACACCGCCGCCGCGGAGGAGATGGCCACGGCGTCCCAGGCGGCCGGCGCCGGCACCCTGCTGCGCCCGGCCTGGGCCCTGGGTGGTGTCCGGGCGCTCGGTGCGCAGGTGGCCCGGTGAGCGGGCGGGGTGCGGTCGAGGAGCTCGACGCGGTCATCGAGGAGACGCTGCGCGAGAGCGAGCTGGTGCACGAGCACCCCGCGCCGGGCCGCTGGCTGGTCGACCTGCCCGGCACCAAGAAGCTCAAGACCGTCTGCGGGCTGATCGTCGGCGAGCACGCGTTGCGGGTGGAGGCCTTCGTCTGCCGCCAGCCCGACGAGAACCGCGAGCAGCTGTGGACCTACCTGCTGCAGCACAACGCCCGCATGTACGGCGTCGCCTACTCCATCGACAGCGTGGGCGACGTCTACCTGACCGGCCGGCTGCCGCACGCCGCCGTCACCCCGGAGGAGCTCGACCGCGTCCTCGGCGCGGTGCTCAGCTACGCCGACGACCACTTCAACACGATGCTCGAGATCGGCTTCGGCACGTCGATCCGCCGGGAGTGGGAGTGGCGGGTCAAGCGCGGGGAGTCCCTGCGCAACCTGGAGGCGTTCGCCGACTTCATCGACCCGGGCCGGAGGTCCCGCACCGGGGACGCCCCGGACGGCGGGGCGTGACGGCGACCGGCCGGTCGCTGCCCGAGGCCGCCGAGGAGCGGCCCGGCTACGCCCGCCGGTGGTGGGTGCTGGCCACCATGACGGTCTGCCTGCTCGTGGTGATCATGGGCAACACGACCCTCAACGTCGCCATCCCCACGCTGCAGCGCGAGCTGGGTGCCACGCAGGGCCAGCTGCAGTGGGCGATCGACGCCTACATCCTCGTGTTCGCCGGCCTGCTGTTCTCCTGGGGCGTCATCGGTGACCGCATCGGCCGCCGGACGGTGCTGCTGATCGGCCTGTCGGTCTACACCGCCGGCTCGGTGCTCGGCGCGTTCAGCAGCAGCCCCGGCGAGCTGATCGCCTGGCGAGCGGTCATGGGCATCGGCGGTGCCGCCGTCCAGCCGACCACCCTCGCCGTCATCACCAACGTCTTCCCGCCGGGGGAGCGCGGCCGCGCCATCGGCGTGTGGGCGGGGACCGCGGGGATCGCCGTCGCCGGCGGCCCGCTCGCCAGCGGCGCGGTCCTCGAGCACTTCTGGTGGGGGGCGATCTTCCTCATCGCGGTACCGGTCGCCGTCGTCGGCATCGTGGCCACGCTGCTCGTCGTCCCGGAGTCCCGCGACCCCTCGCCCGGCCGGCTGGACGTGCCCGGCGTGCTGCTGTCCATCGTGGCGCTGGTCGGACTGGTCTACGGGATCATCCACGGCGGCTCAGGAGCCGGCTGGACGTCGCCCGGCGTCCTCGTGCCCCTGCTCGGTGGGCTGGCCCTGCTGGCGCTGTTCGTCTGGCTGCAGCGCCGCTCCACCCACCCGGCGCTGGACGTGACGCTCTTCCGCAACCCGGCCTTCTCCGCCGCCGCGGCCGCGCTCGGGCTGAACTTCTTCGCGCTGATGGGCGCGACCTTCTACCTCGTCTACTACCTGCAGGGCGCCCTCGGCCACGGCCCGCTCGTCAGCGGGGCGGCGCTGATCCCCATGGCGCTGGGCATGGCCGTCATGGCGCCGGGCAGCTCCCGGCTGGCCGAGCGGTTCGGCGCCAAGGCCGTCGTCGGCACCGGGTTCGGGCTGCTGACGGCGGCGGTCTGCGGCTTCCAGTTGCTGGACACGACCTCGTCGCTGTGGCTGCTGCTGGCGATCCTGTCGGTGCAGGGCCTGGGGATGGGCACGGTCATGGCCCCGACGACCGAGTCGATCATGTCGGTCGTGCCGCGGCACAAGGCCGGCGCCGGGGCGGCGGTGAACAACTCGGTGCGCCAGGTCGGCGGTGCGCTGGGGGTGGCGATCCTCGGCTCGCTGCTGGCCAACGCGTACGCCGCCCGGCTCGGCAGCGCCGTCGACGTGCTGCCGGAGGCCGCCCGCGCCGAGGCGAGCACCTCCCTGGTCGCGACCCTCGGTGCGGTGCGGCAGGCCGGCGACCCGGCGGCGGCCGAGCTGGTGGGCCCGGCCCGCGAGGCGTTCGTGGCAGCGATGCACCTCACGGCCCTGGGGACGGCGCTGGCCACCGCGCTGGCCGCCGTCGTCGTCCTGGTCTGGCTGCCCGGCCGGCGGACGACCGCCCGGGACTGACGGCGGGGCGCCGGCCGCGGCCAGCGGTTAGCGTGGCGGCGGTGCAGGAGGGACCCGGACAGCAGCAGCGGCAGGTCCGGGCGCTCGTGGGCCTGCTCGCCGCGACCGCGCTGGTGTACCCGCTGCTGCTGTGCGCCGTGCGGCTGACCTTCGCCCAGCTCCTCACCGTCGACGTGGGCGGCATCCTGCTGTGGCTGACCGCCGGTGCCACCTGCAGCGTGGCCGCCGTCGCGGCGCTGCGCTGGGGCGTCGACCGTCCGGTGCGGAGCCCCTGGCTGCTCAGCGGCCTGCTGCCGCCGCTGGCGTTCGAGGCGTGGCTGTTGTGGCCACTGCTCGGTGGGTGAAGACCTCCCTGCCCCCCCGCCACTCGCAAGCTCGGACCAGGCTCCGTCCGGAGGCTCGCCGCGAGCCTGCGAGCGGTGAGAGGGACGGGGTCCTTCTTCCTGCAGGGAGGCCGTT
Organism: Geodermatophilus sp. SYSU D01176; assembly: GCF_054050015.1. Taxonomy (NCBI): domain Bacteria; kingdom Bacillati; phylum Actinomycetota; class Actinomycetes; order Geodermatophilales; family Geodermatophilaceae; genus Geodermatophilus; species Geodermatophilus sp. SYSU D01176. The sequence goes on from NZ_JBJGYN010000067.1 coordinate 20,314, forward strand.
CCATCACCTCACCCGTCGGGCAGGATGGCCCCGTGACGATGTCCTCGCCCCAGACCCGCCCCGGCACGCTCGTGCTGCTCCGCCACGGCGAGAGCGAGTGGAACAAGGCCAACCTGTTCACCGGCTGGGTGGACGTGCCGCTGTCCGAGAAGGGCCGGGATGAGGCCGCCCGGGGCGGTGAGCTGCTCGCCGAGCACGGCCTGCTGCCGGAGGTGGCGCACACCTCGGTGCTCAAGCGCGCCATCACCACCGCAGAGCTGGCGCTGGCCGCCGCCGACCGGCAGTGGATCCCGGTCAAGCGCTCGTGGCGGCTCAACGAGCGGCACTACGGCGCGCTGCAGGGCAAGGACAAGGCCGCCACGCTCGCCGAGTACGGCGAAGAGCAGTTCACGATCTGGCGCCGCTCCTACAGCACCCCGCCGCCGCCCATCGAGGCCGGCAGCGAGTACTCCCAGGACGGCGACGCGCGCTACGCGATGCTGCCGCCGGAGGTGCGGCCGCAGACCGAGTGCCTGGCCGACGTCGTCGTCCGGATGCTGCCGTACTGGTACGACGCGATCGTGCCGGACCTGCGCGCCGGCCTGACCGTGCTCGTCGCCGCACACGGCAACAGCCTGCGGGCCCTGGTGAAGCACCTGGACGGGATGGGCGAGGACGAGGTCGTGGGGCTCAACATCCCCACCGGCGTCCCGCTGCGCTACGACCTCGACGACGACCTGCGCCCGACCAACCCCGGTGGCCAGTACCTCGACCCCGAGGCCGCGGCCGCCGCCATCGAGGCCGTGAAGAACCAGGGCAAGAAGTAGGCCCAGAACACGGCAGTGGGGGGGGGGGGGGGGGGGGGGGGGGGGGGGGGGGGGGGGGGGGGGGGGGGGGGGGGGGGGGGGGGGGGGGGGGGGGGGGGGGGGGGGGGGGGGGG